>CAZAMX010000204.1:0-5068 GCA_964486095.1 uncultured Acetatifactor sp.
TATATTACCACCATGTTCGGCAGGCGCAGGCCGATTCCCGAATTGTCCTCATCCGCCTTTATGCAGCGTTCCTTTGGAGAACGGGTGGCCATGAATTCTCCCATTCAGGGAACGGCGGCGGATATTATCAAGATCGCCATGATCCGGGTGTGGAAGGCGCTGCGGGAGGCAGGCTTAAAGTCCAGGCTGATCCTGCAGGTGCATGACGAGCTGGTTATCGAGACGGCATTGGAGGAAGAGGAACAAGTGCGGCAGATTTTGACGGAGAACATGAAGGCAGCGGCGGAGCTTGCGGTGACGCTGGAGATAGACCTGCATACGGGGGAAAACTGGTATGAAGCCAAATAGCCTGAAATTTATAGGCATTACCGGAGGAATCGGGGCAGGAAAATCGGAGCTGCTGCAGTATATCGGAAAGCATTACAAATGCGAGATTTATCTGGCGGACAGCGTAGCCCATGAGGTGAAGGCACCGGGGAGTAAATGCTACCGTAAGCTGCTGGAGCTTTTGGGTGAAGAGATCACCGGACCGGAAGGGCAGATTGATAAAGCAAAGATGGCGGCCAAAATTTTTTTTGACGAGCGGCTGCTTAAGCAGGTAAACGACATTCTTCACCCGGCTGTGCGGGAGTATCTGCTGGAGCGGCTGGAAAAAGCCAGGCAGGAGGGGAAAACGGAGTTGTTTTTCGTAGAGGCGGCTCTGTTGATCGAATGTGGCTACGGAGCGCTTACAGATGAGATGTGGTATGTTTATGCGGATGAGGAAATCAGGCGGAAACGCCTGAGAGAGTCCAGGGGATACAGTAAAGAGCGGATTGACGGCATCATGTCAAGCCAGCTGTCGGAGGAACAGTTTAGAAAAAACTGTGATTTTGTGATAGACAACAGTGGTTCGCTGGCGGAGAGTTTTGCGCAAATAGACAGAAAACTGGAGGCTTTTACATGGCAGGAGTGAGAGAAGGACAGGGACAGCTGGTATTCGGGCTGGATATTGGCACCAGAAGCATTGTGGGTACGGTGGGGTATTTAAGCGGCGGGAGATTTCATGTGCTGGCACAGCATTCCAAGGAGCATGATACCAGATCCATGCTTGACGGACAGATCCACGACATCGGTAAGGTCGGGCAGACCATCAGTCAGGTAAAGGAACAGTTGGAAGCGGATCTGAACCGCAAGCTGACGGAGGTGTGTATTGCGGCAGCAGGCCGTGTGCTGCGCACGGTTACCACTCATGCTGCTTTAAGCTTTGACGAGGAACATGTGGTCACGGAAGAGGATGTTTATTCTCTTTCCACGCTGGGAGTGGAGCAGGCTTATGAAGAATTCCAGAAAAACAACGATACGGAGATGAAATTTTACTGTGTGGGGTATACTCCCATGCGTTATTATATGAACGGCTATCAGATTGGAAATTTGGAGGGGCACAAAGTCAGGGCCATGGCGGTGGATTTGATTGCCACCTTTCTGCCGGATGATGTGGTGGACGGGCTTTATAAGGCGGTGGAGCTGGCGGATCTCCATGTGGCAAACCTGACGCTGGAGCCGATTGCGGCGATCCAGCTGGCCATTCCCGAAAAATTCCGGATGCTGAATATGGCGCTGGTGGACGTGGGAGCCGGCACCAGTGATATTTCCATCACCAAAGACGGAACCATAACAGCCTATGGCATGATTCCCGTAGCGGGAGACAGTCTGACGGACATTATCGTACAGCATTGCCTGGTGGATTTTGACACGGCGGAGCGCATTAAGCGTCAGGCGGGAGAGCGTGAGACGGTGGAATATCAGGACATTATGGGCCTGACGCAGACCATTACCGCGGCAGAGGTGGAAGGGATTCTGGCGGATCATGTAAAAGAGATGGCGAAGCAGGTGGCGGACTGTATCAGGGAGCTGAATGGGGAAAAGTCTGTCAGCGCCGTATTCGTAGTGGGCGGCGGCGGAATCATACCGGGTTACACCGAAGCGCTTTCCGAAGAATTAGGCATTGTGAAAGAACGTGTGGCCATTAGAGGGCAGGAGGTCATGCAGACCATAGAGTTTGAAAATGTAAATCCCAGAAGGGATTCCATGATGGTGACCCCGATAGGCATCTGTTTGAGCTATTATGTGCAGAGCAATAATTTCATTTTTGTGGATTTTAACGGTGAACGGGTAAAGCTGTATGATAATGGCAGACTTTCCGTGGCGGATGCGGCAGTGCAGTCCGATTTTACCAATGAGGATCTGTTCCCGAAACGGGGACAGCCCCTGACCTATCTGGTCAATGGGAAGAGCAGAATTGTAAGGGGCCTTGAGGGTGAGGCTGCGGTGATCCGCGTCAACGGGGAACCTGCGGATATATATAGTCAGGTACATAATGGAGATCATGTGGAGGTGACTCCTTCCACCGCGGGAGATCCTGCGGTCATGGAGCTGGGCAGACTGCCGGAGCTGGCGGAGCAGCTTCATGCGATTGTGAACGGCGCCAGAATTGATCTGCCGAAGACGGCTTCCGTAAACGGACAGCGGGAAAATGAATTTTATCTGATAAAGGACGGAGACGACATCAAAGTACAAAATTCCTATACCGTGCGGGAGATTGCGGAATTTATGGATGTTCCTCTGGGAGGGAGGATCCTGGTGAACGATACGCCGGCAAAGCCGGACACAAGGGTCTATGAGAATTTTACCTTAAGCTGGGATGTGAATACCGAGACCACTTATGCGGATCTGGAAGAAGAGACCGAGGAAGATGCCGCAAAGAGGCTGGCGGCAAAAGATGCCGCCAGGGAAGCGGCAGCGGCCAGGGAGGCAGAGGAAGCCGCCAGACGGATTGCCGGGCAGGTGGCAGGGGCAGCGGGCGGCCGGGCCGTAAATCCGGGGCAGGTCAAAAATCCGTCAGAGGGATTTGACGCAGGTTTCCAGGGAGCAGACGAGATAACGGTGATCGTCAACAAACTTCCCGTAACCTTAAAGGGAAAGAGCAGCTATGTATTTGTGGATGTGTTTTCCTTTATAAACTTTGACTTAAACGATTCCAGAGGCCGCTCCATCGTGACCCAGCTGAATAAGCGCAGGGCTGAGTACATGGAACCCCTGACAGAGGGGGATGTAATTGATATTTATTGGGAAGAGGACGGAAGATGAGGCTGTGCAGTATAGCGAGCGGAAGCAGCGGCAACTGTATTTATGTGGGTTCTGAGGCCACCCATCTGCTGGTGGATGCCGGGATCAGCGGGAAGAGGACGGAGAACGGACTGCGGGAGCTGGGGCTTACCATGGGGGATATTGACGGTATCCTGGTGACTCATGAGCATGCCGATCATATCAGTGGACTGGGGGTCATCGTCAGGAAGTATGAGATTCCCGTGTATGCCACGGCGGGAACCATTCAGGCCATGCAGGAAAATGCAGGTCTGGGTATGCTGGAGCCGGAGCTGTTCCATGAGGTCAGAGAGGATCAAAAATTTATCATCAAGGATTTGACGGTAAATCCCATGCAGATTTCTCATGATGCGGCTCAGCCCGTGGGATACCGCATTTCCTACGGTAAAAAAAAGGTGGCGGTCTGCACGGATCTGGGAGTGTATAATGATTATACGGTGGAGTGCTTAAAGGGAATGGATGCCCTGCTGCTGGAGGCAAATCATGATGTGAACATGCTGCAGGTGGGCCCGTATCCCTATTATTTAAAAAAACGTATTTTAGGGGACAGAGGGCATTTATCCAACGAGAATTCGGGGCGGCTTTTGTGCCGGATTCTGCACGACGGGCTGAAAACAGTATTTTTAGGACATTTAAGCAAGGAAAATAATCTGCCGGAGCTGGCCTTCGAGTCTGTGCGGATGGAGATCAACATGGGAGACAATCCCTATAAAGCGGGAGATTTTGATATTCGGGTGGCAAGACGCAGCGAAGTTACGGAGCCGGCGGAAGTATAGACGAGAACGCAAAGGAAGCGTTCTTCCGGCCCTGCGGCGGTTCGTTGATTTGAAGTAACGCCTCGAAAAATTGAAGTAATTAAACGCGGGAACGCGGGAATGGAGAGAAGTATGAAGAAAACGATTATTACGGTGGTGGGAAAGGATACGGTGGGCATTATCGCCAGAGTATGCACTTATCTTGCGGAGAACGGAATCAATATTTTGGATATTTCCCAGACTATTGTGCAGGGGTATTTCAATATGATGATGATTGTGGATACAAGCGGCTGCGACAGGCAGTTTGGAGACATGGCGAACGAGTTGACGGCCCTGGGCGAGCAGATCGGCGTGGTCATCAAGTGCCAGAAGGAAGAGATATTTGACCAGATGCACCGTATCTAAGGCGAACGGAATGAAGATTTTCTAAGGTCAGAAAATACCTGACCTAAGAAAATCTAAGTCATTCCGGGAAGAACGCAAAGTCGGCGTTCTTCCGGACTTGCACCAAGTTCATCAATTGTTTGTGCCGGCATAAAAGCGTTCTTCCCAATTTGCATCAAGTTTGGCGGCATGATTGGAAGTGTGAGCAGCGGCAAAGGCTGCGGCATGGGGGTATATATATGATAAATTTATATGAAGTGACTGAGACAAATAAAATGATCGAGAAGGAAAATCTGGACGTGCGTACCATCACCCTGGGTATCAGTCTTCTGGATTGTATTGATGCGGATTTAAATGCGCTGAATGAAAAAATATATCATAAAATCTATCATGCGGCCAGGGATTTGGTAAAGACCGGCGAAGAGATTTCCAGAGAGTTTGGCATTCCCATCGTCAACAAAAGAATTTCTGTGACACCGGCAGCTCTGGTGGGCAGCGCAGCCTGCAGGAGCATAGAGGATTATGTTTCCATAGCGAAGACTTTGGACAAGGTGGCCAGTGAGGTTGGCGTAAACTTTATCGGCGGGTATTCCGCTCTGGTGAGTAAAGGAATGACACCTGCTGACGAGCTGCTGATCCGCTCTATTCCCATGGCCCTTTCGACGACGGAGCGCGTGTGCAGCTCCGTGAATCTCGGCTCCACAAAGACCGGAATTAATATGGATGCGGTAAAGCTGATGGGAGAGATCGTTAAGGCTACCGCCGAATATACAAGTGAAAAT
>CAZAMX010000205.1:0-5015 GCA_964486095.1 uncultured Acetatifactor sp.
TTTCCCTGGGCCATTGTTTGGGTTATTCTTTTGTGGGATTTTATGTCAGCTCCATCACGCCCTCTGCTACGGGCGGACAGCCGGCACAGATTTATTATATGAGTAAGGATGGGATTCCGGTGGCCCAAGGCGACCTGAATATGATGCTGATTGCGTCCTGCTATCAGACGGCGGCCCTGCTTTGGGGCGCGGGTTCATGGCTGTTTATCCCCTCGGTCCGGACTGCGGCAGAGGGAGGATGGGGCATATTGCTGCTTTACGGGGCGGCAGTGATGCTGCTTTTGACCTTTGGCATGCTGATGCTTTTGTTTTTACCGGGGCCTGTGCGGAAAGTCTGCCAAACAGTGTTAAAAATATTGACCTGTGTAAAAATTCTGCGAAATCGGGAAGCGGCGGAGAGCAGGCTGGAGAGTATGCTGCAGCAATACGGGGCCGGAGCAGACTGCGTAAAGCGCAATCCCTGGCTGGCGGTTAGGGTGCTGCTGCTTTGTCTGGTGCGGCAGGGTTTGCTGTTTTCCGTGCCTTGGACGGTATACCTTGCATTCGGCCTCTCCGGGACGGACTGGATGGAAATGGCGGGGCTTCAGGCAGTGCTGACGCTGGCGGTATGTAACCTGCCCCTGCCGGGGGCGGTCGGACCTGCAGAGGGCGGATTTGTGAAAGCCTTTGAAGGGGTGTTTGGGGCGGGGCTGGTAACGCCTGCCATGCTGGTATCCAGAGGAATCAGCTTTTATGCCTTTCTGGTAATCAGCCTGTGCGTGACAGCAGCCGTTCATCTGCGTGTCCGCAGAGAGGGCAGATCAAGGGCCCTGCGGGAGATCACTTTAAGCGGCAAGGGGCAGCCGCGGGTGAAGGCGGTGGAAAAGTATCTGAATACTCGTTGACTTCCCGGAGGTTTTATGAAAAAATGAAGGAGGTATAAATCGCCAGAATTCCGACTGGAAATGGAATGTCCGGCGATTGCAGAAAAAATCGTTATCAAAATGTGAGGTTGGATGAGGATGCTTCCGGAAGCTTTTTTAAACAGAATGAGGCAGATGCTGGGGAGTGAATATGAGGAATTTCTGGCAGCCGCCCAGGGGGAAAGGCATCAAGCTTTGCGCCTGAATTCCCTGAAGACAGGACGGAACGGGAAAACCGTGTCAGAGGCTTTTAACGGGGTGGCCGAGCAGGAGCTGGCGGAGGGCCTCAGGAAGAGCCGGCTGATGCCTGTGCCCTGGGCGGAAAATGGTTATTATTATGAAGCAGGCCTGCAGCCGGGAAAGCACCCCTTTCACGAGGCGGGCTTATATTATATTCAGGAGCCAAGCGCCATGGCGCCGGCAGAGCTTCTTGAGGTAAGGCCGGGGGATCGGGTATTGGATCTGTGCGCAGCCCCCGGAGGGAAAAGCACACAGCTGGCGGCAAAGCTGAAAGGAAGGGGTCTTCTTTTAGCAAATGAGATCCATCCGGCCAGGGCAAAAATATTGTCGGAAAATGTGGAACGCATGGGGATTCAAAATGCCTGCGTGACGAACGAGGCTCCGGGGGATCTTTGCCGGATTTTTGCGGAATATTTTGACCGAATCCTGGTAGATGCGCCCTGCTCCGGCGAGGGCATGTTCCGTAAGAATGAGGCAGCCTGTGAAGAATGGAGCCCGGAAAATGTAATGCTCTGCGCTGACAGACAGGATGAAATATTGGACCAGGCGGCTCTGATGCTGCGGCCGGGGGGCAGGCTGGTATATTCCACCTGTACCTTCTCGGAGGAAGAAAACGAAGGCAGTGTAGAGCGTTTTTTGCGCAGGCATCAGGATTTCCGGTTAGTGCCGGCGGCGGTTGAAAGGGCGGGACTGACCGACTGCGGGGGAAGGCTTGAGGGAACGGTAAGGCTCATGCCTCACAGGATCAGGGGCGAGGGTCATTTTGCGGCAGTTTTGGAGAGGGAGGGCACTGCTCCCGGGGCAGAGGAAGGAAATGCCGTTCCTGCGGGACAGGGGAAAAATGCGGCGGGAGGTACCGTAAACACAGGCTTTCGACAGCCTTCCAGGCAGGAGCTGGAAGATTATCTGTCCTTTTGCAGGGAGAATTTAAAATATGCTCCGGAGGCAGAAGGGAATCGGTCAGGCCGGGATGGCGAGTGCCGGCTGAGGCAGAGGGGCGGCGCCGGTTATATCCGATTCGGGGACAATCTTTATCTTGCGCCCAAAGAACTGCCGGACATGAAAGGTATCAAGATTCTGCGTCCGGGCCTGCATTTGGGAGAGCTGAAAAAGAATCGCTTCGAGCCTTCACACGCATTGGCGCTGGCACTTTCGCCGGATGAGGCAGTACATATCCTGAATTTAAGCGCGGAGGACCCCACCGTTTTTGCATATCTGAACGGACAGAGCTTTTCGGCGGCGGGGGAGAAGGGATGGTATCTGATTTGTGTGGACGGGTTTTCATTAGGCTGGGGAAAGCTGGCCGGTGGAATGATGAAAAACCATGACCCCAAAGGACTGCGGCGGAACCTCGCGCAGCCGTAAGCTTCTCTTTAAGTCAATGAAATACCCCTCCCTGAAGCAGGATGCGAAAATAATCAAATCCGCAGATCAGGTGCAGGGCATATACTGCCCACTGGATCCCCAGCTGCCATATGGGCTGTCTGCGCTGCAGAGTATTTTTGGAGAGAACGATCAAACTGGATAGATAAAGAAAGAACAGACCGTACATATAACCCCAGGAAAAATTCACATGGGCCAGCCGTGTTCCTTTTTCATATAAGAAGATCAGCATCAGCAGTGCCGCCAGAAAGAACTGCCAGGCGAATTTCAGCAGGTCCGGAAATTGCTTCTGCAGCAGGCTGAACAGGAGAACCGTCAGGGGAAAGGCCGTTCCTAACAGAATGGACCATGGAACATTATCCGTAACCTGGGACCAGGCCGTGAGAAAGCCAAATCCGATCCCGCTGCCCGAGCTACTGTCGGGACGAAAAACGTCGCCAAATTGATATAACAATACCAGAAAAGTAGGTATGAACCAAATTCCCATCTGGAAAAATGCCTTGATCCCATGAAAGCGGCCGGAAAAAAGCCGCCACAGCATGATGATGCCGGCAGTGCTGACCAGCACCAGGGTAAAGCTGGGCTTTGCCAGTGTAGTAAGCAGCAGTGAAATGGAGAAGCCAAGGTATTTGAGATGAAACCAGCGGTTTTCTTTTTCATAAAAGGTCAGAATATCCACAAACAGGAAAAAGGCCGGAACGGAAAAAGGGCGGGCGGCCAGATACGTGGCATTATGATAAGGATTAGGGGTAAAGGTTCCAAGGTAACGATAAAGAAATCCCTCGCCCAGGTCATGATAGCGGCCAAGATAGGTGAGCGGGAAAAGCATGGATACAAAGAGAAGGGAGAAAACCAGCAGGCTGGAGAAAATCCCTCTTTTAAGAGATCCCGTTTCCCGGACTTGGAGCAGGTGATCAAAGCAGTATTTAAGAGCAAAGGGAGTCAGGCCGTTCAACAGAGTGACGGCGATTGCCATGGCGTGCTGCGGCGAAGTAAAGGGCAGGAATAGTTTTCCGGTCAGGAATAATATGGGATATGGAAAATCAAAGCCACTGTAAAGCCCCTGCATTTCCTGAAGATAGGACTGAATATCAGAGGGGTATCTTCCGCCGTAATTCACGGTTTGGCGATGAAACAAAAATAAAGTTACACCGAGATAGGCGGATAGCATAAGCAGAAAAATGAAGCTGTTTTGTAAGGATAATTTTTTTTTCACAATTACGGCCTCCGGCACATTTCCTATATTATAGCAAACATACAGGGTGCTGCCAAGCTAAAATATGGGGTCATAATTTGTGCGTAAGCCGCATAAACATAAAAGGCAGGGCAAAAACCATAAATTTTTAAAAAAGGATTAATTTTTTGTGAATGCCCTGCATTTTGTGCGCATTTATGGTATAATTTATAAAGGTTACTTTTGCGACGAAAGAAAATCTCTGTAATGAAGGAGCAATAATGGAACTGAAGGAATTAAGAGGTGACAACGGAGAAGGGGTAGACAGCTGGAAAGAAGTGACGTTGATCTACAGTGCGGCACTGCGGCAGATTGAGACAAAGATGGAGATACTTAACAATGAGTTCCAGTATGTTCATCAGTATAATCCCATCGAGCATATCAAGGCCAGAATCAAGACCCCTGAGAGTATAGTAAAGAAACTGAAGCGGAACGGATACGAATCTACCATCGACAATATGGTAAAGTACATAAACGATATTGCAGGCATCCGCATTATCTGTTCTTTTACCTCGGATATATACAGGATTGCGGACATGATTGCGGAGCAAAGGGATATAAAGGTTTTGGCGGTCAAGGACTATATTACCTTTCCGAAGGCCAGCGGATACAAGAGCTATCACATGATTGTAACCGTTCCGGTATATCTGTCGGACCGCACGGTAGATACTACGGTGGAGATCCAGATCAGGACGGTAGCCATGGATTTCTGGGCAAGCCTGGAGCATAAAATGCACTATAAGTTTGAGGGGGATGCGCCGGAGCATATCAAGAGCGAGCTGGTGGAGTGCGCCAAGATGGTGTCAGACCTGGATGCCAGAATGCTGTCCTTAAATGATGAAATACTTGCTATCAGCCAAAAATAACATTTTCACAAAGCGGAAATTTTACACAAAGTGAAAATATACACAGGGTGGAAAATTTCCACTCTGTGTATATTTTTACAGCCCGTAAATGAGGAGTGCCCAGGCACCTTTCGGCACCTGGGCTATTATGAAAAAATTAACTTAATCGCTTCTTTGAATGTATTTAAAGTATATCAATTAATTATGAACAAAGTATGAATAACGTGTAAATTTATGGTTAATGTTACAAAAAGTGTCTTTGGCTAAAAAATAATATGTACATTATGCACAAAAAATAGTTAGAAATTCATCGGAAAATGAAAACAGAAATTATATATGAAGACAAGGATCTGCTTGTAGTGAAAAAGCCTGCGGGGCTGGCTTCCCAGACCTCCAGGGTGGGGCAGGCAG
>CAZAMX010000206.1:0-4992 GCA_964486095.1 uncultured Acetatifactor sp.
TTCAGCAGGCCGTAATGATATGGTGTATGCGAATGCAACAAATAGTTGACATATAGTTGGTAGAATGCAGCCTTATAAATTGGTATCATATTGCCATGGAATTAAAGGAGGCTGATACTATGAGCGAAAGCAGGCTGGCAAAAAATATCACACGTTACAGAAAAAGGAAAGGTCTGTCGCAGGAGAAGATTTCCGAATATATGGGCGTAAGCCGTCAGGCAGTAACGAAATGGGAAAATAATCTTTCCAGACCAAGCTCCGAGCATCTGATCCGGCTGGCAGAGCTGCTGGGAGTAAGCGTCGATACTTTGTTGGGCAATGGGGAAGAGAATGGGTTCAGATCAGAATCAGGGCAGGAAAAAGTAGAGCAGGAAGGAATCCGTACAGCAGAAAGGAATCAGTGCAGAAAAAATCGGTTCGCATTTAAAACGGAGATGGGTATCATTATAATACCGTGGATTTTAATAGGAATTTCTGTTTCCTGTATTTTGACATATGTGGTCAACAGTATGGTATGGGGAAGCTTCAGCGGTGGAGTCTTAATCTGTATGTTTCTGATCTGTGTTCCCATACAGATGTTTCTGCATGTTATGTTTTCCCATGGAGTGAAAAGCGATTCCTTTAGCGGAATTGCCGGGTTTGATGAAAAAACGGAATATAATTTGGCGGAAGTGAAAAAGCTGCTGGTACAGATGGACCTACAGATCGGAGTTTTGTCGGCAGTATTTGTCTTTCTGCTGTGCGTGGTAAACTGCATGGACTTTGGGGCGGAATGGCTGAACGGTCTTTTGCTTGTCCTGTATGCAATGAACTTTGCGGCAGTGGTTGAATTTGGCAATTATAAAGGGATAGACAGGATCTATATCAGGGATGAGGATAAAAGAAAAGCCAGGCGGAGTATGCCGGTTACGGTGATTTATACGGCACTGGTGTTTGCCGGAATATGGATAACATACGTTGTTTTTGAAATCAGGGGAATCGAGAATAATACCTGGCCTGCGTTAAGGACAGGCGGATTTCTGCTTTTGGGCGTTTTGGCGGCAACAGCAGGATTTATTTTGGAACACAGTCGAATCAGAAAGTGGGATCCTGCAGGCGCAGGGTATAAAACCAGTAAAATAAGCAAAATATGTCTGCTGATTTGTATGGCGCTGTATGGGATCCTATTCTTTCCGATTTCATAAATTATTTGTGCCTTATTCATTGATTGTTTGTGCCGCCACAGGCGGCATATTTGGAAATGTAAGGAGAAGTCAGGGGAAGGAAGAAATGATTATTTTAATAACAGGTGCTTCTCATACCGGGAAGACGGCTCTTGCGCAAAGGCTGCTTGAAAAGTATCAGTTTCCGTATCTGTCTATAGACCATTTAAAGATGGGACTGATCCGCAGCGGAAATACATCTCTTACGCCGGTCAGTGACGATCAGGCTTTGACGGAATATTTGTGGCCCATCGTCCGTGAAATGATTAAGACAGCTGTTGAAAACGAGCAGAACCTGATTGTGGAGGGATGTTATGTCCCTTATGACTGGGAGAAGGATTTCGCGCAGGAATATCTGGACTGCATCAAGTACTACTGTCTTGTGCTGAGCGAAAAATATATCAGGAATCATTTTGCAGAGATAAAAAAATATGCCAGTATCATTGAAAACAGAGGCGAGGATGAAGAGTGCACCCTGGAATCGGTGCTTAAAGATAATGCGGAGGTCTTAAAAATGTGCGGTCTGCATCATATTGATCCTATTCTTGTTGAGGAAGAATACGAGATCAGGACTGAGCTGTAACGTGTTTGACAGGCCAAATTCACTCATAAAAGTGTAATGCAGAACGAAAGATTCACTCATTTTTTTGTAAATACATTGTGAATTTTAAGAAAAGAGCATATAATAGGCCTATGGAGGGTATAGGCGATGCTTTATCTGAGACGTAAGGTGGATCTGTTTTTAAGAGAGTGGCTGGAAAAGCCGGAAAGGAAACCGTTGATTATCAAGGGACCCAGACAGGTGGGAAAGACGGAATCCGTCCGGCGGTTTGCGGAGACCTTTTACGAAAATACGATATATATTAATTTTGTCGAGGAACCGAAGTATAAGGTGATTATTGCAGACGGATATGGCGCGGGAGATATTGTAAAAAACATTTCCAGACTGGATCCGGGTAGACGTTTTGTGCCGGGAAAGACCCTGATTTTTTTTGACGAGCTGCAGGAGTTTCCGGAAATTGCTACGGCGTTGAAGTTTTTTCATACGGATGGACGATTTGACGTGATTTGCAGCGGTTCCATGCTGGGAATAAATTACCGGAAAATCGAGAGCAACAGTGTGGGCTATAAGATGGATTACAATATGTTTTCCCTTGACTTTGAAGAGTTTTTGTGGGCAAAGGGTTATGATGAGACTGTGATTTTGGATATGCTGGAGCATATGAGGCAGGCAGTGCCCTTTAATGAGGCGGAGATGCTTGTTTTCGGTGCGGCATTTTTAGATTACAGCATTTTGGGGGGGATGCCTGCCGTGGTAAGGGAGTATGTGGAAAGGGGAACCTTTGAGGGATCGCTGGATACCCAAAGGCAGCTGATCGCTGATTACAGAGAGGATGTGAGAAAGTATGCGGAGGGTATGGATCAGACAAGAATTTTGAATGTGTTCGACCGGATCGCTCCGCAACTGGCCAGGGAAAATAAGAAATTTCAGATTTCCAAGGTGGCTTCGGGGGCGCGTTTTAAGGATTATCGGGGCTGTGTGGAATGGCTGCAGGACGCCGGTATGATAAATATATGCTATTGTCTGAATTTTCCGGAGCTGCCCTTGCGGGGCAACTATGATGAAGAAAAGTACAAATTGTATTTTGCCGACAGCGGACTGTTGGTTGCCATGTTGGATGAGGAAGCGCAGGAGGATCTGCGGGCAAACCGGAACTTAGGGGTTTACAAGGGGGCGCTGTATGAAAATATCGTGGGGGAGGCCTTTGTCAAGAGCGGGTTGGAGCTGTATTATTACAAGCGGGAGAATTCTACGCTGGAGGAAGACTTTTTTGTCAGGACAGCTTCGGAGTTGGTGCCCGTGGAAGTAAAAGCGGTAAACGGAAGGGCAAAATCACTCCGCACATTGATAGAAAGCGATAAATATGGGGATATTCACTGGGGAATTAAGCTGGCAGGGGGAAATATCGGCAGTGAAGACAGCATCAGAACGTTTCCCTTATTCTGTGCTTTTTTAATAAAGAGATACCTGAAAGACGGTGCCATATCAGCGGTATGATATGGCACCTGTTTTTAGCTGTTGATTCCGCCCATGCTTTTTTCCAGATAATATGCTTCCCCGTAGCCAATTGTTTTTTTGCCTGTATTGTAAATGGTCAGTGTGCCGGCGAGAGGGGTAAGATCGCTGATTTCCATAGACAGCTCCGGCTGCTCCGTTACGGTAAACTCGCTGGGCGGCAGGTAATCCGCCTCTGTCAGCAGGAGATAGGCCTTTAAGGAGCGGGAGGGATCAAAGGCGGCGTAAATAACCGCGCGGGTGTCCGTATCCATTGCCTCGCTGATGGTTGCCAAATAGATCAGGCAGTTGTCTGCCTGTGCGATGGGATGAAAATATTGGATACGCAAGCCGCTATTTTCCGGCTGTCCCTGCAGGTAGTCGTTATAAAGCTTTTGCAAGGTCTCATATTCCTGATGGCAGTCTGTCAGGGTTTTTGTCTCCGGGTTCAGGGCAAAAGGCGGCTCATCGGAAAGGCCGGTGCCCAGATACAGGGTGTTCCCAAGCTTGTACGCGCCGCCAAAGACGATAGAAGCGTGAGCCTGATCGCCCTCCAACACATAGAGATTGTCGGCAGTTCCGTCCACGGAAAGAGCAAGAGTAAACTTGCCGGTTTCGGCAAAGTCTTTCGACATGGTAATCTCGCAGCCATAGTCTTTTGCAAGGTCAACGGTCTGACGCTGATCCAAAACCGCATTGCCGAAAGCCATGCGGTAATCCACGTGTTCCTGATCGCTTTTCCAGAGGGTTTCCGCTGCATTCAGGTAAGCGGCGACAGTAGCCGGAAATGTCTGTATGTTTTCCGGAGAGGCAGTGTCAGTGGTTATGGCGGAAGCTGTGTCTGAAGACGGTGCTTCGGCAGAAGGAGCAGAGGGCTCCGGAGTGGGTGACGGTGCTTTGGCCGCTTCGATTTTTTCCGGGACATTGCTGCCGCAGGCAGTAATTGTCATGGTACATAGTAAGGCGATTACAACGTATAAATGTTTCTGCATTGTTTTTTCTCCAATGATTCGTAAGCTCTATGATAAAAGCCCATAAAGCCAAGTAAATTAGTAATTTTATTTTAATTCAATATAAGAAAAATGTAAAGTATTATGGGGAAATAATCTGAAAATAAACATGAATATAATGAATTGCTAAATAATCTGACAATTCAAGAAAAAGTAGTTATTTACAAACGGCAAAAAGTATTGTATAGTGATTTAAGATAAAAGAGCGCAAAGGAGCGTGTTACGGCTTCCTTGCGCTCTTTTTGCGTGGCGGTTCGCGGATTGCCCCGGGCCGGCGGCTGTATGAGAAGGAGGGAAAGGCATGTTTGATGTGAAGAGAGAGGTTGCGGAAGCGCCTCTTTATCGGGAAGAATTTGAACACGACAACTGTGGTATCGGAGCATGTGTGAATATCAAAGGTGAAAAGAACCGTGAAACCGTGGAGAATGCTTTAAAGATTGTAGAGAATTTGGAACACAGAGCGGGAAAGGACGCAGAGGGCAAGACCGGCGACGGCGTGGGGATTCTCACGCAGATCCCTCATAAGTTTTTTGTCAGGGTGACAAAGCCGCTGGGGATTGAGCTGGGGAAGGAAAGAGAGTACGGCGTGGGTATGTTTTTCTTCCCGCAGGAGGAACTGCGCAGGAACCAGGCCAAGAAGATGTTTGAAATCATTGTGGAAAAGGAAGGGCTGGAATTCTTAGGCTGGTGTTAGGTGCCTACCTTTCCCAATGTCCTGGGGCAT
>CAZAMX010000207.1:0-4982 GCA_964486095.1 uncultured Acetatifactor sp.
CGAGCCTATTAACGGTTTGGATCCCCAGGGGATTGCGGAAGTGAGCAGCACCATCGAACGCCTTAACAGGGAGCGCCATATCACGTTCATTATTTCCAGTCATATCCTGGGAGAGCTGTCAAAATTTGCCCTAAACTACGGCATTATCCACAACGGGCAGCTGCTGCAGGAGTTGTCTCGGGAAGAGCTTTTTGAAAAATGCTCCCGCAAGATATTGTTAAACACGCCGGATACGCCGGCGGCTTCCACCGTACTGGAAAAGCTGGGTATTATGAGCTACCGGGTGACGGGGAAGGAGACGATGGAAATTTATGAGGGACTGCAGGACACGGCGAAGATCAATGCTGCCTTTGTCTCCGCAGGGATTCAGATAAACAGTATTTCAGTCCAGAATCAGGAGCTGGAGGATTATTACCTGGAGCTGACAAAATAAGAGCAAATGACACTTATAAGAATGTCGCTGAAGCGAATACTGTTGAAGCGAACGCCGCTAGAGTGAACGCCGCTGAAGCGGCGGGAAAAGAGGAAAAAATGTTTAATTTAATAAAAATGAATTTTTACAGATTGTTTCATCAAAAATCTTTTTATATTTGTGTGGCGGCTGCTGCGCTGGCGGGCTGGTTTATGGTCTTTTTGGTTTGGATGACGCCGAAGCTGGAGGCGGAGATTGATGCCCGTGCAACGGAGGAAAAGGGATTTGTAGAAGGCTTTCATGTGGGGTATGTGGGCGAAATGACTGGGGAGCCGGCGCCGGTGCTGGAAATATTCAATGTGGCGGATTTTATGGATGAATTTCTTACAAGCGGTATCGGGTGGATTCTGATTTCCGTGTCGGTGCCGCTGATCGTCAACGCGGACCGGAAGAGGGGCTTTATCAAAAACCTGGGCGGCCAGATGAAGCCACGGGGAATGCTGGCATTGGCGAAGCTTCCGGTGATTTTGTTTGACAGCACTGTTATTTATATGGCGGCAGGCTTAAGTATCGCCTTGTTTGGCAGACTCTATTATGCAAAGTATACGCCGGGAAACGTTTCCTTATTGTGCAGGACGCTGCTGGTACAGCTTGTGCTTGCACTGGCTTTCGGGACTCTGCTCATGGTGGTTTGCATGCTTGCACGCAGCGCGTCGGCAGGCATCCTTGCAGGGATTGCCGTGAGCATGGGGCTTATTAATTTTATTTGCGCGCAGCTCAGCAAGTTTGCGGTGGCTTATCTGGGCGCCTCCATGGAGTTTGACCTGGCCAGGTATACGCTGGATTATTATGCCTCTGCGGTCTTTACCGCGACCCCGAACAGCGTGGTTACGGCGGCATTGCTTGCGGGAGCGGCGTATCTTGCAGCGGCAGCGGCCGCAGGGTACTTTATCATGAAGAAGAGGGATATAGTATAAAAGGAAGATTTTCTCAGGCGGGAAGCTTTTATGGAGGTTGGTGCGAATATGAGGGTTTGGGCGGCGGCCGCCACGGTGGGGTGCGTGGTTTTTATAGTTATTATTATTATGGTTCTGCGGCAGGTCAGGGAGATCTGCCGCCGTCTGGCGTTTATCAGAACTCATAATACCAATCTGCGGCTGGCCTGGGATACGCCCTTTGGCCCCATGAAGCGCCTGATTGAGGAAATCAATGCCTTTCTGACAGAAACTGCCGCAGAGCGTCTGGCGTTTGAGCGGGAGAGCAGGGGATTGAAGGATTCTCTGACAGGTATCTCTCATGATATCCGAACGCCGCTCACCTCCTTAAGCGGCTATTTCCAGCTGCTTACCCGGACAGAGGACCCGGAAGAGAGGGAGCGGTACTGTGCTGCGATCAGGGCACGTATTAACAGCTTAGAGTCTATGCTGGAAGAGCTTTTTACTTACACCAAGCTGCAAAACAATGATTATCGGATCGAGATGGATACCATGGATTTTACCCGCTGTGCCATTGATGCCGTGCTGGCATTTTACGGGCAGTTTGCGGAGAGGGGTATCCAGCCTTCGGTAAAGATGGAGGAAGATGCGGCATATATTTACGGAAACCCGGAGGCGGTGCGCCGGATCCTGCAGAATATCATTAAGAATGCGCTGGTACACGGCGTGGGAGAGGTGTCCGTCCTGCTGCGGAGGGAGCGGGGGAAAGTGGTATTTGCATGCTCCAACAGATGTGAGTCACCGGAAGAGATAGATATAGAGGGGGTGTTTCAAAAATTTTATAAGGCTGATTCCGCAAGGGCAGACAGTTCAACGGGCTTGGGTCTTACCATCGCCTCGGAGCTGACGGCAAAGCTGGGAGGAGAGCTGACGGCAAAGCTGGAGAGAGATATTTTTACGGTCAGTGCCGTGTTTCCGTTGATGATGATCCGGTCCTGATATTGTCAGGAGGCGTTCCCAAGATTTCTGCAAAATCTGCAAAACACGACGGACAGAACGGAGACGGGCATTTGACTTTTACCGCCGGATTGTTTATACTTAGTGAGTGCAGGAACAAAAGAAGGGGAGCAGGATGGGAAGATATATTAAAGACGTACAGCTGGAACAGCCTATAGATGTAGTCAGCATGGTGATGGACGATTTCATTTACCACAATCATTTTTCCAGAACCGATTGGAACGGTGAGATGGTATTTTATTTAAAGGACCGTCACAAGAAGGAGCGCTACATGAAGTGGGTTTATGTGGACGGTCGTTTTCATGTGGAGGCATGGCTGAAAAATTCCTTTGGCGGTGAGACGGACTTGGACGGCGTGGGCGGCGGGGCCAGCAGAAGAGAGTTTCGCGCCAGCATCGACGGACTGATTGAAACGCTGAAGAAAACCGCAGCCGAATCCCTTGCGGGAGGGCATATCGGTTCCGATCCCCTTCATCATGACAGCGGTCATGTCGATAATCATGATGTGTGGAAAGCAGACACCAGCTGGCAGCAGAATGCAGGCCGGGCGACAGGGCAGTACAGCCGGCAGAGTGCAGGTCAGCAGGCGGGGCAGAACAGGCAGCAGGGCTCGGGCCAGCCGACAGGGCAGTACAGCCGGCAGAGTGCAGGTCAGCAGGCGGGGCAGAACAGGCAGCAGGGTACAGGCCAGTACAGGCAGCCGACAGGGAATGCCGGCAGGCCCGCTCAAGGGCCGGAGGCCAATGTATCGTTAATTTTTGCAATTCTTGCTTTGATGTTCTGCTGGGCGATGCCGATTATAGGGATTGTGTTTATCGTATTGGCCAGGAGAAAGCTGGAATACAGCTCCAATCCCGGGCTGGTAAAAGTTCTCTGTATTTTGGCTGTTGTGGGCATGGTGCTGTGTCTGGCGTTTCAGTTTATGGCGATATTTTTGTCGGATATATTATTTTAACTGATGATTGAGTTCAAATGGCAGAATGAGAGGAAACATGAAGCTGATTAAAAGGATTCTTTTATTGATAGCGGCGCTTTTTATGGCAGGAAGCTTATGCGTTCTGGTATGCGCGTTAAATCCTTCCCTTACGGCCGCGCTGGCGGAGAAGGTGCAGCAGATGCAGGCCGGTCCCTCAAGACCGGATCAGGAGCAGAGTCTTCCCTTCACACCTGTGATTTCGGAGGACAGTGCCGGAGAAAAGTACATTGTTCCGGACAGCTATCCTCAGGAGATTCCCGGGGAAGTAAGCGGCCTTACAGGCTATCAGAAGATTACGGCGGAAAATGAGCTGATCGGCCAGGAAGAGGCGGATAACCTGGGCAGTGTTCTGGCGCCCGGAGAGAGCGGGGAGAATTTCAGCTTTCCGGCGGAGTTTTATCCTTATTATGCCATATTGGATAATACCTTGAAGACACTGTATCGTCAGGTTTATGCCAATGCGCTGGCGCTGAATACATCTTTTACGCCCGGGGTGGCAGTGACGACGGCGCAGGCCGCCAGCGTGGTAGAGGCAGTATATAATGATCATCCGGAGCTGTTCTGGATGGACGCGGAATTTTCCTGTAAATATCTGCGGACGGGAATCTGTGTGGAGATTACATTAAAATACAATGAAACGGCAAATGATCTGGCAGCCGCAAAGCAGGATTTTGACGCCTGTGCTGCGGAGATTTTGGCCGGTGCCGCAAGTCTTGGCAGCGATTATGAAAAGGAGCAGTATATTCATGATGCCCTGGTACAGATTGTGGAATACAAGGCGTCAACGCCTATAGATCAGAGCGCGTATAGCGCCATCGTGCTGGGACAGAGCGTATGTGCAGGATATTCAAAGGCTTTTCAGTATCTGATGCAGCAGCTGGGCATTCCCTGCTATTACTGTACGGGATACGCGGGGGAAGATCACGCCTGGAATATTGTGAAGACAGGGAGTCTTTATCGGAATGTAGATGTGACCTGGGACGACACGGAACTCTCCACCTACGATTATTATAATAAATCGGACAAAGAGTTTGGCAATACACATGTTCGGACCGACCTGGCGGTGTATCTTCCTGCCTGCGCGGATGTGCCTGCGCCGGAGACGAGTGCGGGGGAAAGCGCGGTGGATTCCTATATCAATCCCAACCCGGTTGAGCCTCTGGTATGGCAGAGCAGGGGCAAGCCTTATGAGGAAGAAGAGGTGGAAGAGAAGAAAAGCGAAGAGGAAATACGTCAGGAAAATTTGGATAAGGCGGGTATTACGGAGGATCAGGTACTGGAGACCTTAGATGAGTATTACGGGGACTGTAAAAAGAAACTGGAGGAAGCAGGAACCGGTGAAAAGCAGTTTGTAAACGTGATTCCGGAATCTCTATGGAATTCACTGGAGCGGGCCTACAGCAGCGGAACTTATAATGAGGGGTACGTGAATGAGGCTTTAAAGAAGCTGGGGGTGAATAATTTCCTGATACAGCTTCAGGTACAGCGCCTGGGCGGCGGCTACTGTAAACTTTATCATAATGTTTACACCTATTAGGGAGTGTCACAATAAAAGAATAATGCCGACGTATGCAAAAACGTACGGTATAATATAATAGAAGGGAGATGACGATATGACTGCAATCAGTGTAACAAAAGCAAG
>CAZAMX010000208.1:0-998 GCA_964486095.1 uncultured Acetatifactor sp.
GACGAGAAATAACCGCAGCAGCAATGATAGGCATAGCCAAAGGGTTTTGCCAGTTCCTCCACCAGTGAGCATTTATCGCACTTATACATGCACTCGATCTTACAGATGATCTTTTTCAGGCGAAATTGTCCAAGGAGTATGCCTATCAGGGCAAGCAGCAATAAAATAACCAGAGCAGCATACATAATAGATAACCTATAATCCTATGTTGTTTTGCTCTATTATATGCAGGTTTCGGCAAAAGTTCCCTATACAAATAGGAACGCTTACACAGGAACCGCCTCACCCGACAGCTCCTTCCATCCTGTGCGATTCGCACAGGATGACCCTGCTGCAGCGGGCCACGGACGTTCCCCTGTGGGTGACCATAATCAGGGTTTTCCCTGCCGCTTCTTCCTGAAGCAATAGATTCAAAATCTCGCTCTCATTCTGATAATCCAAAGCGGAGGTGGCTTCGTCAAAGACGATCAGCTCCGTATCCTGTAAAAACAGCCTGGCGATCAACAGCCGCTGCTTCTGACCCCCGGAAAGCTTAATGCCATTCTCCCCGATTACCGTCTCAAAGCCCTTTTCCAGGCCCTGTATAAATTCCATAATATTAGCTCTGACACAGGCTGCCCGCAGTTCTTCCTCTCCGGCATCTGCCCTGCCAAACAACAGGTTTTCCCGGATTGTAAGATTAAACAGCGTAGATTCCTGCATCAGAAAACCTGCCCTCCTGTATAGATCCAATCTGGAAATTTGATCCATGGGCACGCCGTTCCATAAAATTTCTCCGCGCCCCGGGACAATGCAGCCTGCCATCAGCTTGATCAACGTACTCTTGCCGCATCCGCTTTCTCCCTTAATCGCTACGGTCTCGCCTTTGCTTATCTTCACATTGCAATCCTGCAGAACATTTTCCTGGCCTTCCCCATAAGAAAATGTCACGTCCCGAAATTCCACGCTTTCAAAATGCTCCAGACTCCGGGGCCTCTCCGGAATATGCAGCTCCATAA
>CAZAMX010000208.1:1008-4505 GCA_964486095.1 uncultured Acetatifactor sp.
CCCCAAGCCGTTTAACAGTTGCCTCCTGCTCTCCCCGCTGTATCAAAATATCCTATATTTGAAGCAGACGGTTCACAAAATCCCCATAATACTCCATAAACGCCAGCAATGCCGGCACCGTAGCCATATGGTAGATAACCAGAATGCCTCCCAGCAGATAAAGTCCCATCTTCGTCAGAAACACGTCCTTGAATGCCAAAAAGGTCCTGTTTAAGAACCAGAAAATGTGAGACTTCAAAAACGAATCCCCCAGCTCCTTCCACAGCCCTTCAAACTGCTGCCGCTGCCTTTCCTCCTGGCAGCCTGTTTTGACCTCTTTCCAGAAAAACATGTTGTGGATCATAAAATCATTGTACTTTCCCAGAATCTCCCTGCGGCGCTGATACTGCACATTGCTTTTGGCCTTAATTCTGCGTGTGATGTAAAAGGACAACGGGAGCAGCAGAAAGCTCACCACTGCCAGAATCCAGTTTAAATAAAGCAGGATTCCGGTCATGACGGGCACACTGACCACCGCCACCAAAAGCTCCAGCTTCTTTTCCCAATACACTGCCGCTTCTTCAGTATCTCTGTGCAGACGCTCCATTAATTCGCCGGCCGTATACCCGGACAATACCTCCATATCCAGTCCGCTGTACTTTTCCAATATGTTCCTCTTGGCCTCCAGCGCCATTGCCGGAAAGATCCGGTTATATACCTGTCGGATCCATACCGACACCAGCGCCTTTGCCGCAAATACGGCCGCATAAAGCCCCGCCACGGCCCAAAGCCACTCTATTCTTTTCTGTGTAATCACCTGGTTTAAAAAGAGCATGTAGCAATAGGGCGGCAATAAAAGCAGACCTGATTTCAGGAATTGAAGGATTATGTACAGCACCATCTTCCCTCTATATGATTTTATTGAAATACAGCTTTTCATCTCGGAATCCGTCCTTTCTTCCTCAGATCTTCGCAGACAAGCCTCCGTCAGCCTGCCGATATTCCTCATAAAGTGTCCTGTATAGTTTATTCTCCCGCATCAGCTGCTCATGGTCTCCTGTTGCCGCAACCCTTCCCTGCTCCATGACTACTGCCTTGCCCGCCGCCAGCACCGTGGAAAAACGATGGGCCACGGAAAGAATCGTGGTGTCCGGAAGTTTGTCTATTACAAATGCGTTCACTTCCCGCTCTGTGGCTTCATCCAGCGCGGAGGTCGCCTCGTCCAGAAGCAATATCCTGGGCCTCCTGTATATACACCTGGCGATGGCGATTCTCTGCTTCTGCCCGCCGGACATTTCCCTGCTGCCGCTGCCGATCACAGTATCCAGTCCCTCCGGCCATTGCTCCACCAGCTCCTTTAATTTCAACCCCTCCAATATCTCCCAGATCAGAGCATCCTGCCCCGGATCGTTTGACAAAATAATATTTTCTCTGAGACTTCCATGGAACAGACCGTTTTCCTGCTGCACCACCGCGATCTGCTGCCGCAGGCTGCTTAAGGTGAAATCCGTAAGCGGTACCCCGTCCACATAAATTTTGCCCTCCAATGGCTCATACAGACGGCAGAGAAGCTGCAGCAGCGTGCTTTTTCCCTCGCCGCTTCTTCCCACAAAGGCCACCTTCTCTCCGGCCTCTATCTGCAGGCTGAATCCTCTGAGTACATAGTTCTCTTCCCCCGCAGCCATTTCTCCGGAATCCGTATCCCTGACAATCCCGCCGTGAATTTCCTGCTCTTCATACCCAAAGGATACCTCCTGAAAGCAAATCCTTCCCCTTTTTATTTCAATGTCTCTTACTCCCGGCAGATCCTCTTCCGTCTCCCATTCCAGCAATTCCCGCACACGTCCGATTCCCGCCAGATTACCTGCTATATCCGTTATCTTCCTTCCCAGGGCGTTATAGTAAGAGGCACAGGTTGCAAAATAAGAAGCGCAGGCTACAAACTGTCCCACGGTAATGGTATCCCTGACAATGCAGAAGGCCGCAATACAATAGACACTGAGCTGCCCCAGCAGAGTCAGGGCTTCGTTCACATTTGCAGAGACCAGCTCCTGATAACCCGCGCCCGCCTCTTCTTCTATGACCCGCCTGGTTTTGATCTCATAGTCGCTCTTTACCTTATCCTGAGCGTTCAGCAGCTTCCACTGTGAAATCCCCGTCATCATTTCCAGTATCCAGGCCTCAGTCAGTCCTTTATGCTTTCGGATCCTCTCCTGACGCGCCTTCAGCCTTGCGGCAAAATAACGAATGGACCATGCCATCACAGGCGTCAGTATAATGGCCGCCAGTCCCAGCAGCCAATTTGTGTACAACAGGTAGCCGATGGAAATCGCCAGCTGCAGGAAATTAGCCAGCACATAAAACAAACTCCGATGAATAAATTCCAGAAAACACTCCGTATCATCCATAATGCGCTTCATCACATCGCCGCTCTTGATATTCGTCCAGACAGCGGCTTTCATCTGCAGAAGATGTTTAAACATGCGCTTGCGAATTTCCACAACATAAGAAGCTTCCAGATGTGCCCATAAATAATTCAGCACCCCGTGGCCGCACTGATTTAAGAAATAAAGACCTGCATATAAAAAGAAATACAGCAGAAAACCCTTCATCTGCTGCTTATAAAATATCTCGTCCACGATTTTTCCCGTGACAAGAGGAAACATGGCCCCCGTCACTGTCCCGAACAGCACAGACAGCAGCAGAAAGAAAAAGCGCCCTCTGTACCCTTTTGTAGTATCGTATATAAATTTCATTTTCCGCCCCTCATTTATGTAAAATACATCCAATCCATCCGCCTTATCTACCGCCCGGAATAAGGCTATTATAGCAAAGGACAGGCGAAATTAAAAGTCATTTTCGCCTGCCGGATTCTTTTCCCGTATCAGTTATTCCATACCGCTTTATTCCACGCCGCCGTATCCCGGATGGTATCCGCCAATGGCCTTGTCCGGTATCCCAGCTCCCGCACCGCTCTTTCCTTGGAAAAATTACTGTTGCTTGTGAGTGTGTACAAAGAATACGCCGTGTAAAGCGGACGCTTTCCCCGCCATTTGGCGATCAGTTCATTGACAGGCGCTGCCAGCCTTGCCAAAAACAGCGGGACCACCGGTAAAGGCTTTTTCCCCCGGCGCTTTCCCACCCATCCCAGCAAATCACGTATGGTAGCGTATTCCCCGCTGAGTATATAACAACGCCCTATTTCACCTTTCTCTGCCGCCAGCAGGCACCCCTGCGCCACATCCCGCACATCCACAAAATCATATCCGCCTTTCACGCAGACCGTAATCCTGCCCTTTATATAGTCCCGGACCATCTGGACCAAATGGTTGTTTCCTTTGTCAAAGGGACCGATAATGCCGGACGGCTGGACGACCACTGCCGGCAGTCCTTCCTTTACTGCATCTAAAACCGCCTGTGTCGCTTCCGCCTTCGTTTTGGCGTAAGCCCCGACCACAAGATCCGGCGAAAAATTATCTATCTCTTCAATCCTCCTCCCCGCCGGCACTTCCGCGATT
>CAZAMX010000208.1:4515-4978 GCA_964486095.1 uncultured Acetatifactor sp.
TGCCGCAGGCTGATTTCAATCATATTTTTGGTGCCGTTGACATTAACCTCATAAACCGGAGCAGATACATGTTTGGAAATACTGATAATTCCGGCCCCATGTATCACTATAACCTCTTCCCCGGGCTTTCCTTCAAATAAGGCTTCCAATGTATCCGGCCTGCACACATCACCACGAAAATACCGTATGTTCTCCGCCTTTACCGCTGCTTTGTCCCGGGGCAGAAGCAATGCGCAGATCTCCGCATCCGTATTTTTTAATAATCGGAGCAGAGCGGTCCCCAGATGGCCCCCGGCTCCGGTAATAATATATCTTTTCATAATTCCCCCGCGTTTCGATGTTTTTCTATCAGTTTGCCCGATTTCTTTTCTTTCATACACCGCAGCGCGGCAAGCATCCCCATGCCTAATCCTGGATTATTCACGGCGGTATAAGCTCGCATAAAATCCGCCGCAGTTACCGT
>CAZAMX010000209.1:0-4966 GCA_964486095.1 uncultured Acetatifactor sp.
TCAAGAATAGAGCAGTTTACACCTGCATCATTAATATTTCTTTTACATTCATATACAAGGCTTTTTACAAAATCTTGCTCTTTAATTACTACATTTTTATTTGCATTAAATACATATTCACATATCTTTTCCAATGGTTTTTGATAAGTGACATAATCAATAAATTTCGATGTTTCAAAAACCATTTCAGAATGTGTAGAAAAAAATTTTTCTGTCCATGCACAAATTTTTTCTTCAATTTTCCCTTTATCCATTGATGCAATAAAAAGGCGCCCTTTATCATATGCAACGCAAGAAATAATATTTATTATGATACTGCTAAAAAACGACATTACCGTTTCCATGCCCCCTCCGTTTTAAGTATTCGACATAAAAATATTTAATGATATGCTGTACAAATTTAATAAACTAATTATAAATTGCCTTGCATTCAATTTTAAGTGGATATGTAAAATGATGAATTTTTAAAATCCTAAAATTAGTGTTCGGTAGCAATAAAAATTCTTGCTCATCTAAACGTGACCATTCTTTATCTATTGAAACATATGCGCCTGGCAACCCTTGGGGAAGATAAAGCTTTAAAAGGCAATCGCAATGGTTCTCCCACATAAATCCCTTTAACATCTTGCGGATAAGTGTTGTACTAAAAAACGCCTTGTCGGAAAACTCTATGCCATTGCGCAATACATTTCCACTACAAAGTGACACAATATCCTTTTTGTGTGTATATCGATAAGCAATAATATTTTCCGGCAACGAATGCTTACACAGCATGTCCGTGATTTTCTGGATTTCTATCACATCATCTTTAACATCAACTGATTCAATTTCTCTAGACTTATTGCCGTTTGCGGATATATAATTTCGCAATAATTTATTATACCATTTATAGTAACTTCCTGTATAGCTGGAAATCATTTGATGCAGCTCATCTTCTCTGGGGATATCCAACAAATCGGCATAATGTTTCCTTGCCCATATTTCCACTTCTTCTATACTATCAAATTCGTGGTATGATTTTCCTTCTAGCAATTTGTTCAAGTTTATCCATCACCTCATAATTATTACCTATTAATTACGATTACATATATGTTCAATTTTTATCCGCAAATGCGGCCTGTAGCCGCATTTTTAGTTTGTTGTTCAAATCTTCATCATCGTTATATAACAATATGTTGTCTCCGCTTACATCAAAATGAACCTTCTCATTGTCAAAGAAATCACGTCGGCAAGTAAAAATCAGTTTTATAGGATGATTACATAATTGCAGCCCTCTCGCTATACCTGCTTCATAATAGACCCCGCCTCTATTTCCAGTCAAATCTGCTATCATAGCTATAGAATCTGTTATTTCGGTAGTTATCTCTTTAATAATAGAACCATTAAACTGTTTTTCATCAATTCTCAACGCCACGTAGTCCATGGATTGAATAACAGGCCTATAAACCTTCTCATAAATTTTATCTGTTTCTGCTGAAAACATCATTGCCACAAAAATTTGACTTCTCTTTGTTATTGGCGGTACGGTAATCTTATCATATTTTTTCTTGTATAATTGTCTCAATAACGCTACCAAATTATCACAACGCTGAAAATTGTCACCTTGAAGCTTAATTCCTCGTATTAATTCTTTAGCTTCCTCCGAAACATTTTTTGTATCCTCTAAAAAAGTTTCAACCTCGTATACCCACTCGTTTACAGAGGGCTGTTTCGGATTATCAATTAGATTTTTAAGTAACTCCTTTTCATTCATTTTCCGTCCTCCAATAAAAATTTTTCAGTATTTTCAAATTGCTCTATTTATGTACGCTATATAATCTTTAATAAATATATATGTTATATGCCTCACCATAATATAAATATCGCCATTATTTGTTTTTTCTTTATACACCTTAATCTACAAAGTAAAGTATATCACACTTCTCCCCTTTGAGAATGCAAAACAACAATGTATGTAGCTTGAATGAACACACTTCCCAACATGGCAGAACACTACTGTCGTATAACATTTGCTAAAAGATTCCCTTTAAAAAATGTTTTAGAACTTTATCCCACAACTTTCAAACATCAACCCTAGCATAAAAATCTTCGCTTGTTTAAACATAAAGTTAAAAAGCTTATTTCAAAATCCAAAACTTGAAATACTCTTCATAAATCCATTTTACATCAATAATTTATATTGTCCAAAGAATTTATAATCTTTTTACAAACGATATATTTATCCTACGCAAAAAAGAGCTGCCATCTCAATTCTGAAATAACAGCTCTCTATCATGGTTTATTAGCAATGCTTTACAGATTCTGCCTGATAATCCTTGTAATGATTCCCACAGCCACGCCCCGTTCCTCGTCAATCTTCGTCACGGCAAAGCTCACATCATCCTTTTTCCCAGGGGTCCTGTAATCATAGCAGGCATGGGCCACCGCATTGACACCGTTGGACAGCCGGATATATACCACGCCCTTATGCACGTCCGTCACCTTTCCGGCATACTTGCTCTGGATACGGCATTTTTTCAGGTTCTCATGATGCGTGTCCTGGGTCACGCTCTTGACATCCGCCTTAGCGCCCATATCCTCCAGACCCTCACGCCGCACGCTCAAAATACGCACCAGCACCTGGTCTCCCACGGAGAACCGCTCATGGGCATCCCCGATCCAGTCCCATGCCAAATCCCGGGCCATGATGGAGCATTCCACCCCAAATATCTCCACACGGATGACCTTTTCCGCCACGGCGATCACCCTGGCCTGGACAATACGCCCCTCATAGACACGGTACATCCCTGCCGCATCCGTATCCAGATAAAATATCTGCCGCTTTTTCAGCATGGCCTCCCTGCGGCTGGCTACAACGCTGCGTGTCTTGGAATCTATGCCCTTCACAATGAAGTCGATCTCCGCCCCCAGCATATTGCCGAGGATCTTATTCTGGCGCAGCATCAGCTCCGCATATTCCTTTCCTGAAGGGCTGCGTCCCTGAGCCAGGTCGATCATCATCTCCTTTAAGGGAATGACAATACGAAATCCTTTATAGTCCACGATCACAATGGTCTTGCCGCTGTCCGTCTGTTCAATGCCGCCAAGCTGCCCGGTCAGTATCCTGCGGGTACGGTAGGCATTGTGGATCTCATGCCAGATGGTATCCTCCCTGGCGCTTTCCGTCTCCACTTCCCCGCGGCTCTCCAAGGTCAGGACGGGCGCCTCTGTCTTTCCTGCCCTGGGTGTGCGGCGGGAGGCGGCTGAGTTTGCCTGTCCTGTGGAATTACCCCCTGTTTCTGCCCGACTGCCCCCGGGCGTCTCATCTGCCGTTTCACTCTCCTGCAGCTCCTGCGCATCATCGTCAGTCTCCGTCTCCTGCATATCTTCCAGAGTTTCTTCCTGCAAATTTCCGTTGGACAAATTCTCTCCCTCAATAAGCGCATCTTCATCCAAATTTCCTTCTGCAGACTGTTCTTCTGTTTCCTGTATGGAAATTTGCTCCATGGAATGCTCTTCTTCCATGGAATGACCTCCTTCCATGGGCTCTTCCCCCTCTGCGGCCTGCTTTTCTGCTCCTTCCACAGAAATCTGTTCCGTAGGATCGTCCTCTGCTGCCGTCTGTTCCACCACAGAGGTTTCTTTTGTGGAATCCTCTGCGACAGATTCCTCCGTGGACTGCCCATCGGTTTTCTTCCTGCGGGAAGTACGCTTCGGCTTTTCCGGCTGCCTGTCTTCTGCCGGGATTCCGGGTGCTGTCTCAGGAACCGTTCCAGCATCTTCCGTGCCATCGCCTTCCGTTTCTGCCGCTGCCTCCCCAAACATCTCCGCTTCAGAAAGCTCAGGCATTTCTTCATCCTCCTGCCCATCCGTTTCCTCCGGCTCCTGATCCATGCTCTCCAGCAGCTCATTCAGATCCATGCCGTCTCCCTCCGCCTCAGCATCTCCGGCCGACAGCATTTCAGCGCTATCCAGTTCCTGCATTTCCCTTTCCATCCCTTCTTCTGTTGTTAATGTTTCTTCCGTTACTTTTTTTCTACCTGCCATTTGATTTTCCTCCTTTTTTCCTAGGACATGATAGATTCCTTATCAGTTACAATGATACCGGCCTGGCTGCCGGCTTTAGAAACAGGCTCACCCGATTCCGCCGGCCTTGCCCTGGCATCTGCCATTTTCGGGGTTTCCGCTTTTGAGGATTTTTGTGCCCCTGCCCTGACAGTTTTCTGAGTCCCTTTTTTGGATGCCTCTGTTTTGGACGCACCCGGCTTGGCGGCTCTTGTTTTTTCACCTTTTGAGTTTGTTCCCTCCCTCTTTGATCCCTTGGACTGGGCAGCCCCCGCTTTGTCTGTCCCCGCACTTGTTCCCCTTGTTTTCGGCTCCCTCGGTTTTTCCGCTCCGGCTCTGGACTCTTTGGGCTGGGCTCCTCCCGTTTCCGGCTCTTCCGACCCGGAATTATGTTTCCCCGCACCCTTTGCCGCATCTGCGGCCTCCATCTCCAGCCTACGCCACTCCGGGACATAGGCGGACGCCTTGCAGGAATGCAAGAAGGAAAAGTCCGGATGCTTTGAGTAATCCAGCTTGTCCACCTTCAGGATCTTCTTGCCCCTGATGATCACCAGCGCCTCGTCAATGGGGAGACGCAGCACTTCATCCGGCGTCAATACCGGGCGTTTCCCCACCCCGCTGGTCTCACGGTACTCCGGCGTATAGTTGGAAATGCGCCAGGTGCCCAGCTGCTTTGCCTTGCTCGTCACCGCCACGCTGGCAAGGCCCGTCCGGGAGGAAACAAACTCCGCCGTCAGCGGATCCGTACAGCCCAGGAACAGCTGCACGTCACAGTTGCCGAGGATCTCCTGCCAGAGGTTCTGCGGGTAACGGTTCTGCAGCCCCGCAAGGTTCTGGAAAACACAGGACATGGAGATATTCCTTGACCGGATCACGCTCAGGCGCCGGGAAAGGTCGGGGATGGTGCCGCAGGCGGTCAGCT
>CAZAMX010000210.1:0-4929 GCA_964486095.1 uncultured Acetatifactor sp.
ATAATCGTGTTTTTGATAGTCCAGAATCAGGGGAATTGCGCCCATTTTTTCTGTCAGCTCCCGATATGCTTACAGCTTTTGTTTGGGGACGGAAGGGGTGGGAGTCAGAATATAATAAGCGTTTTCCAACAGAGCCGCCTTGGAGTTGATATAGCCGGTACGCTCGCTGACTGCCATGGGGGGTCCGCCGATGAAGCAGTGCTCCAGGCCCGCTTCTCGAATGGTATTGTGGATGGTGGTTTTTACGCTGCCCACATCTGTCAGCAGACATTTTTCGGGCATTACATTTTTGACAGCAGCCAGATTTTCATCATTTTTCTGCACCGGCGCGCAGAGAAAGATATAATCGCAGTCAGAAAAGCTCTCGTCAATAGCGGGAGCGGCGGTATCCGCCACGGCGTCCTGCATTGCCAGGCGGAGAGCCTCGGGATTCACATCAAAGGCCACGATCCTGATTTTGGCATTATATTCTTTTAAGGCTCTGGCTATGGAGCCGCCGATCAGTCCAAGGCCGATAAAGCCGCAGGTCAGTTCAGACATGGTTCCTCCTTATTCAACAGGCAGCCGCCTGAGTAAATTTCTAAAAGTCTAAGTATCAATGCAAATCCTACTATAACACTTTAATGTATTGAATTCAAGCGGGAGTTTCGATATGCGGCAGGCGGAATGCCAACCTGCTCTTTAAAGGTGCGCGCAAAATGGGCGTAGCTGGAATAACCTGTCATAGTCTGTACCTGTGTTACGGTATATCCCTCCGACAGCAGCTGCCGGGCCCGGACCATTTTCCGCAGTACGATATAGCCGCTGACGGTTGTATTGGTGTGCTTTTTGAAGATGCGGGAAATATAGTCAGGATTGTAGGTGAATTCTCTGGAGAGATCACGGAGCGAGATAGATTCGCCCATGTGTTCATCCAGATAGTGGATCATATCGGTCACGGTCTGCTGTGTTGTAGAAATACGAAGCTTTTTCCCGTTCTCTGAATCCCGCATACATACAAGACTGTCTACCTGCGACAGAAACTCCATCAGGCACCTTATGGCGGAAAAGGAGCAGTCCCCCTGAAAGGCGAGCAGTTCATCCAGAATATTCTGCATGGTATGCAGCCGGGAGCCGGAAGGAAAAAGCAACAGGGGATGCTCGGAGTCCAGCAGGTAGGAGTAGGGTGTATTTCCCTGCGGAAAAAGATTGTTCAGCCAGGCAGCTTTAAGCGAGAGAATATAGCGGTCATACAATTCGTCGGTCCTGTCAAAGAGTCTGTGCACACAGAAAGGCGGAATGAGGATCAGGGTTCCCGGTTCCGCGGCCGTTACCTGATTTCCCAGCAGTATGCCCGGCAGGGGGGAGAGACTTAAATATAGTTCTACTTCGTCATGGACATGGGGCGGGATATGGATATTGCAGATTTCAGTCCGGCGGACTATTTGAAAGGCATGATATTTGTCGGAATAAAAAACAGGTTTTTCCATGATAATCTCCAAATGTTTTTTTCTATTTATCAATAGCCTGTGCTGTTATCACAATAACAGGTATCTTGGCGGCAGTCAAGGTGATCGGGTCGGATTTCATCATAAAAAAGTAAGATTTATGTATTGTTTTTAAAAGGGCAGCTATGTATACTCAGGGAAAAGCACAGCGCAGTATTGCGGAGGTCGTTATGAAGAGGAAAGCAGCTATTGTGGGATGCGGGGGAATCGCACGGGTACATGCCCGGGCGCTTGAAGCCCTGGATGGGGTGGAATTATGCGCTTTTGTAGATTGCAGGACAGAGCGGGCAGCAGAGTTTGCCGCCTGTTACGGCGGAGGCAGAGCGAAGACATATGGGGACCTTGAAGGGATGCTGGCCGCAGAACGGCCGGATGTGGTGCACATCTGTACACCTCATTATCTCCATGTCCCCATGGCGTTGAAAGTACTGGAAAGCGGCGGCGCTGTTTTTATGGAAAAGCCTCCTGCAATATCCGGGCAGCAGTTTGCGGAATTGAAACGTGCCGCCGGGAGTAAGGAAAGGGTGGGCATTTGCTTTCAAAACCGTTACAATGCGGCTGTCAGGAAGGTAGACGAATTGCTGGAGGAAGGCACGCTTGGAGAGGTGAAGGGAGGCAGGGCCTTTGTTACCTGGTGCAGGGAGGCGGAGTATTATCAGGGCAGCGACTGGCGGGGAAGACAGGAAACGGAAGGCGGCGGTGCGCTGATCAATCAGGCAATTCATACGTTGGACCTTTTACTGCGGTGGCTGGGAGAGCCGGACAGAGTGGAGGCTTCCATGAGTAATCATCATCTGCGGGGAGTGATAGAGGTGGAGGATATGGCGGAAGCTTTTTTGCAATTTCCGGGTGGAAGGAGAGCCTGCTTTTATGCCACCACCGCTTATGTTTCGGATGCTCCCATACTGATAGAGCTTGCCTGTGATAAAGGCAGTATCCGGCTGGAAGAGGAAAAGGTGACAGTGCGTTTCCGGCAGGGAGATGAGGCTGCTTATACGTATCAAAAGGGGCAGGCTGAAGGGAAGGCCTACTGGGGGAGCGGGCATGCGGCCTGCATCTGCGATTTTTACCAATGCCTGGAGCGGGGTACACCCTTTGCCAATAATCTGCAGTCGGTGGAAAATACTCTGCGGGTGATGATGCAGATTTATGAGAGTGCCGGACGGAAAGGAGAGGACAAATGAAGAGTATGGAACAGGTAAGGCTGGGAATCATCGGCATCGGCGGCATGGGAAGCAATCATGCCAGAAGCATTCTGGAGGGGAAGGTGCCGGAGCTTAAGCTTACGGCAGTGGCTGATGTGCGTGAGGCCAGAAGAGACTGGGCAGGGCGGGAGCTTCCGCCGGAGGTAGCCGTTTACGGAGACGGGAAGGAGCTGATCGAAAGCGGAAGCTGTGACGCGGTATTAATTGCCACGCCGCACTATCTGCATCCGGAGCTGGTGATTTATGCCCTGGAGCATGGCCTGCATGCTCTCAGTGAAAAGCCGGCAGGAGTCTATACCAAACAGGTACGGGAGATGAATGAAGCGGCAGAAAAGAGTGATAAGGTATTTGCCATCATGCTGAATCAAAGGACGAACTGCGTTTATCGCAAGATGCACGAGCTGATTACAGGCGGAGAGCTGGGACAGATGAAGCGGGTGAACTGGATCATTACGGATTGGTACCGCACCCAGAGCTATTACGATGCCGCGGACTGGAAGGCTACCTGGGACGGCGAGGGCGGCGGTGTGCTGCTGAATCAGTGTCCTCACCAGTTGGATTTGATACAATGGCTGTGCGGTCTGCCGGTACGGGTCAGGGCTTTCTGTCACGAGGCAAAATGGCATGACATAGAGGTGGAAGATGACGTGACGGCCTATATGGAATATGAGAACGGGGCAACGGGCGTTTTTGTAACCTCTACGGCGGACAGCCCCGGTACTAACCGGCTGGAGATTACGATGGAAATGGGAAAGCTGGTATGTGAGAACAATAAGCTGCTGCTGTACCGTCTGAGTGAAAGTGAGAGAATTTTCTGTAAAACCTCTAAAGAAGGTTTTGCACAGCCGGAGTGCAGACTGGAAGAAGTGGAGACGGACGGGCAAAACGAGCAGCATGTGGGTGTGTTGAAGGCATTTGCGGGCAGGATTCTCCATGGAACGCCTCTGGTGGCAGAGGGCAGGGAGGGCATCCGGGGACTGATTCTTTCCAATGCCATGAACCTGTCCAGCTGGCTGGATAAAATGATAGAGCTTCCCTTTGACGAGGAGCTTTTCCTGCAGGAGCTGAATAAAAAACGGGCCGTTTCCCGGAAAAAGACGGGAAGCGGCGTGGTGTTTGATACAACAGGGACTTATTGAAAAGGAGAGGAAACATGTTTGATCATATTATCATTACAGGCTTTGGGGACGAAATTGATCCGCTTTTGGATCGGCAGATGGAGGTGATGGAGAAATTAGGGATTAACCATATTGAAATGCGGGGAGTGGATGGCAGAGGCCTTGAACAATATTCGGAGGCGGAGGCCAAGGAACTTAAAAAGCGCCTGGACGGCAGGGGGTTTTCGCTTTCGGCTGTCGGTTCCCCTTTAGGCAAAATCCGGATTACGGATGACTTCGCTCCACATATGGAATTGTTCAAGCATACGGTGCAGATCGCACATATCATGGATACTCCCAATATCCGGATGTTCAGCTTTTACGGTCCGGAGGAAGCAAAGCCCTGCCGGGAAAAAACTGCGGCCGACGAGCCCTGGACCCATCTTTGGAGAGATGAGGTCATGGAACGCCTGGGGCGGTTTACAGACTATGCGGCGGCTAATGATATTATCCTGCTTCATGAGAATGAGAAGGAAATATACGGGGAGACGGCGGAGGGCTGTCTGGACATCTTAAAGCAGTTTGCGGGAGAACATTTTAAGGCAGTGTTTGATTTTGCCAATTTTGTCCAGGCCGGGCAGGATACGTTGGAAGCTTACGAACAGATGAAGCCGTATATTGCTTATCTGCATGTAAAGGATGCGTTGTTTCAAGACGGCAGCGTGGTCCCTGCGGGAGAGGGGGATGGGAATGTGGCTGAGATTTTACGGCGGCTGAAGGCAGACGGTTACAGCGGATACCTTTCCATTGAGCCCCATCTGTCGGAGTTTACAGGCTTTTCCTCTCTGGAGAGGGACGGCGGAATCGCAAGAAAGCTTTCCGGCGAAGAAGCCTTCACGCTGGCTCATGGTGCACTGGTTAGGATACTGGAGAAGTTATAGGAAAGTAATGCGAAATATTATAACAATAGCTTGTAAAATAGTGAATTGTTTAGTAAAATGTTCATATGGGAGTTTACAGACCGTTTTCAGGATGTACCAGAATGCCCAAAATACTGCATAATTGGAGGAACCTATATGAAAGTTTACACAACCGACAAGTTTCGCAATGTGGTGCTGTTAGGTCACGGCGGGAGCGGCA
>CAZAMX010000211.1:0-250 GCA_964486095.1 uncultured Acetatifactor sp.
CAAAAGCCTAAGCGGAGTTTTCTGGTATATATGCCGGTTATTATGCTGCGTTTATATTTTAATCCGTTGTTTGCCAACCTGTTTTGCAGAATGGTGGGCAGCGAGATTTATTTTCGTATCTGCTGGCTGCTGCCGGTGGCTGTGGTCATTGCCTATGCGGCAGTCTGCATTCAGAGCAGGCTTGCAGGCAGGAAGAAGATTCTTTTTACGGCGGCGGCTGCCGTGCTGATCGCGGTGTCGGGAAAGCTGG
>CAZAMX010000211.1:260-2557 GCA_964486095.1 uncultured Acetatifactor sp.
TGTACAGCAGGGCGGAAAACATCTATCATGTGCCGGAGAGTGTGGTGGAAATATGCGATGCCATTGTGGTGCCCGGCAGGGAGGTGATGGCAGTCTTTCCTGCTGAGCTGTTTTTGTATGTCCGTCAGTATGAGCCAACAGTCTGTATGCCATACAACAGGGAAGTGTTCGGACATTATGATCCGCTTTACTACGCCATGGAGCAGCAGACGGCAGACCTGGAAGAGCTTGTACCCTTTGCCAGAGAGCGGTCCTGTCATTATATTATTCTTCAGGAGGAAAAAGAAATCCTGGGGGATCCCCAGGATTTCGGATGGGAGCTGTTTGGCAGGGTAAAGGGATATGTGATTTACCGCGATACCGTAGTGCCGTTGGTGATACCCGGAGAAGAGTAAACCGGCCGGCTTATTCCTCGAAGAAGAGATTGTAATAGTTCAAGGCATAAAGAAGCCGGTCAATCACTTTTTTGCGGCCGGCCGAATTCAGGTGTGTGTGGTCGCTTAAATAGTCGGTGGCGTTGTCCTCATTAAAAGTGACGTAAAAATTATCTACAAAGGAAACCTGCAGGGCGGAGGCACTTTCCGAGGCTTTGATCACGTAAGTGGACAGCACATCCTCCCCGTAACGCATAATATCGCTGCTGACATAATCTCCGTTTTCATCCTGCTGATCGGAGACGGCATAGGTAGGAGACATCACGATAATACGGGTATTGGGGTGCTGCTGCTTTAAAATTTCCAGGCCTACCTTCAGATTTCCGGCAAAGGACTGGATGTCGGGAATCGTTTCCGTGCTGTATGCGGGGCGTCCCGCAAAATAATCTGCTGCATCATACATGACCACAATGACGTCCACCGTATCAAAGTCAAGAGTGGATAAAATATCATGCACCTGTGAAGCTTCCGGGGGCGCGCCCGCTCCCAGAGCCGCTACGGCTTCGGCAAAATAATCATTCACTTCCAAGTCCGTGGAAAAAAGCGACATCCAATAAAAAGTAAAGGCATCCCAGGGATTAACGGCCATGTCCGGAGCGGGCTGCGTTGAGGCCAGATAGCTGCCGCTGACGGAGCAGTTGTAGACTGTTGCCCCGGAAGCTTCAGCCAGCATATTTGCAAGGCCATCCGCCGAATCCCGATCCTCCGCAAAGGGACCGTTACCGAAAATGGCGATGGAAAGTCCGTCGTCCAGATTGGGGGCCACCATGTTTCCCTCACTGTCTGTCAGGGGCAAAATATTGTCATAGCTTTGAGCTACATAGTCATCGGCCCCCGTTGTATTTTCTTCCGGATCAACAATTTGCCCCCAGCTTAAATATTTGTATAGGATGAAGGAAATGGTCACCACCACTACCACCAGCAGAACAACGTGTATATTGATGGGAAATTTTTTCCCGGCGCCGGGCTCATCGGAATTGTCGGCGTCATCCGCTTCTTCCGCATCGTCATCGTCCGCATCGTCATCGCCCGGATCGTCATCGTCTGGATCCATTTCATCCGAATCCATATCGTCCGAGTCCGTATTTTCCGGGCTGCTGTCGTCCGGGTCAACATCCTCCGGGCTGTTATTGTCTTTTTTTCTGTTTTCTCCTGTGAAAGTTTCGTGATCCAGATCGATGATCTCCAGATCCTGCATGTCCTGTATGCGCATGTTTACCTCGTTTCCGATAACAGTTCAGCCTTATTTGTTATTAGCTGCCTGAGGCCATGACTTCCTGCAAAGCTGAACGGATGCTGCCATTTCTGATCAGTTTGTCAAGCTGCCCTGTAGGCTGAATCATTACCTCATTTTACGTAACAGTTCAGACAGGTCACTGAACTGTTAACATTTTACTATTATGCGGCGGGAAAGTCTACATTATCAGCCGTATTTTGAAAGAATTAAGAAATAACGAAATGATTTAAGAAATTATAAAGAAATACCGTTAATGCTTGATGCAGATCAGGGGTGATGCTATAATGTTGCAAACTTGTTAAGTTGAGTACGATGGGCATTGGTCTGGCCTGAACCGACAGAAGAGCATATGCCGGCTTCGGCCTTGGAAAGGAATAGAATATTATGAAAAAGCGATTTAACCATACAAAGCGTCCGGAAAGCAAGCAGGATATTTCCCGTGAGAAATGGGATGATTATGAGGAAGAGCTCTGCGGTGAAGAAGAGGAATACGAAGCCGGAGAGGAAGAATCCTACGGGGAGGAAGACGAAGGGGCCGAGGGTTATTACGCGGAAGAGGAAGAATCTTACGGGGAGGAAGACGAAGAGGACGAGGGTTATTACGCGGAAGAAGGCGAAACCTACGT
>CAZAMX010000211.1:2657-4908 GCA_964486095.1 uncultured Acetatifactor sp.
GCGGAAGAAGGCGAAACCTACGTCGGGGAAGAGGAAGACGAAGGTTATTACGCGGAAGAGGTTGAAGCCTACGGGGAGGAAGAAGAGTCTTATTATGCCGAAGAAGGCGAAATCTACGCCGGGGAAGGCGAGCCTTATTATGCTGAGGAAGAGTCCTATGCCGGGGAAGATGAGGGTTATTATGCCGGAGCGGAAGGGACTTATTACGCGGAAGAAGGGTTTTACGCCGGTAATGGGGAACAGTATGCCAATGAGGTGCCTTATTCCGAGGGCGGAGAGATTATTTACGAGGATGAGGACCTTTATAATGCGGATTACAGAGGGGAGCAGAGCCGGGGCGAAAAGGATAACCGGAAGAAAGCGGCAGGCGGGCTGTGGGAGAAGCTAAAGAGCATGTCCGTCATGGACAGGGTCATTGCAGGAACAGGTGTATTGGTGCTGATATTGGCGCTGGCCACAGGAGTTGTTTTGGTAAGCTCCAGGATGGTAAAGGAGCAGGTGTCTGACTTTGTCAGTGTGGGAAATCAGCTGGAGGATATTGAGCTGATCGGCAAGGACGGTCTGCTGGCGGTGGCAGATGCCCAGATTGCCAGGCTGGAGGCGGCGAATATAGTGATGCAGCCCGAAGAGACAGAGCCGTCTGTGGAGGATGAGCCCGGATATGAAGAGAATGAATATTCCCGTCAGGTATCCGTGGAATTGAATATGACGTCCATCCAGAAGGATTTAAAAATCAAATTTACAAACAAGAAAACGGGAAAGCTGGTGGCAAATGTGCCGTTTTCCGTGAATATCACGGATCCGGAGGGTAAGACCAGCATCTGGTCCGACGACGATATGGACGGTATTATTTATAAAAAGGATATTGCCGCCGGAACCTATAAAGTTGCCATGGAAGAATTGTCCGATGAAAAGTATGCCGGCTATGCCGTCTCTACCAAGTCCCGGTCAGTTGAAGTAAAAAAGGATATTGCTTATGAAAAGGTAGAGGTGGAAAATGAGGTAAAGACCGAGGCGGAGGTTGACGCAAAGAAGGAAGACACGGCCCAGAAGGAGACCGTGGTGGAATCCGCGCTGCAGGATACCGTCGCCTGGGTGGAGAGTACTTCCGTAGGCGTATCTTATATAGAGGTCGCCAAGAGCGAGATCATAAACCCGCTGGATATTTTGACGGCGGCCAGGACACTGGATAAGAACTTTCTGCGGATGACGCTTTCTTCCGGGGTTTCCGTGAACGTGGTATCTGCGACCGGCACGGAAATCAAGGCAGGCGGCACCGCGCAGCTGGCAGCGGAGAGACCGAATATTACCGGAGACGCAGGCGAGACTATCACAAATATGGAAGTAATCAATGCAAAGTGGAGCAGCAGTCAGCCTGCCATTGCGGCCGTGGACAGCACAAGCGGTCTGGTGACGGGGATTGCGGCGGGGGAGGCCGTGATCGGATATACCGCCACATCCCGGGTTACGGTGACAGAGCAGCCTCAGACACCGGCCGTTTCCGGTGGAGATGCCGGAGGGGAGCCTGCGCCGGTGGTAAAAACCACAGAGGTACCTGTCAGCGGACAGATTACGCTTCGGGTTACGGGGACAGTTCTTGCAAAGGGAACTCTTATGTCAGACAAGACTGCCTTGGGTATGGTCATCAAGGGGATTGGGGTTGCCCAGGTTACCCCTAAGGATTTTACGGAGGGGAAAAAGCTGGTATACAAAGCTTTTTCTGATCAGGAGACAGTGGCGGCAGTCACGGTTGACGCGGCAGGAAAGGTTACGGTTACCGGTTTGGCGGCAGGAACCGCAAATATTACGGTGACTGCCAATTATGAAGAGGGGGGAACCGACGAGACAGCGGCAAAAACAGTTATTACAGTGACTGTGGGAGCAAACAAGGTGATTGAGCTGAATACGGCTACGCTGGCTTATGCCGCAAATCCGTTGACCATAAATGCAGTCATTAAAGGGGCTTCCACCACGGCACCGACTGTGACGGTGGAATCCAGCGATACCACGGTGATGACGGCAGCAGTCGGAACGCTGAGAGCGGAAAACGGTGCAATTACGGCTCCTGTTATACTAAGCCCTTTGAAGGAGGGCAGCGCAGTACTTACCGTGAAATGCCTGGAAAACGGGGAAGAGGTGAAGGCGGTCTGCGTTGTTACGGTCAGGAAGAATCCTAAGGAGGACTGGCAGACTCCGCTGAAGGATAAGGCAAATCGACCTCTGTATGTTATGGAAAACGGGGAATACAGGC
>CAZAMX010000212.1:0-4895 GCA_964486095.1 uncultured Acetatifactor sp.
AAGGGAGGTTTCGTCAGCGTGCAGGTGGTCCGCGCTGCCGCCATTCTGAAAATCCCCTGTATTATCCATGAATCGGACATGACGCCCGGGCTTGCCAACAAGCTCTGCATTTCCGCAGCGAAAAAGGTATGCTGTAATTTCCCCGAAACGTTGAAGCTCCTGCCTGAGGAAAAAGCAGTACTCACCGGCTCTCCCATCCGCACGGAGCTTTCGCAGGGAAATAAGCTGGCCGGGCTGAACATGTGCGGATTTTCCGCCAACAAACCGGTGATCATGGTGATCGGCGGAAGCCTGGGAGCCGCCAGTGTCAATAAAGCGGTACGTGATGCCCTTCCCAGGCTTTTGGAGGATTACCAGGTGGTTCATCTCTGCGGAAAAGACAAGATTGATAATCTGCTTCTGAATACACCGGGTTACAAGCAGTTTGAGTACATCAAATCCGAACTGAAGGATCTGTTTGCCATGGCAGACATCGTAATCTCACGGGCAGGCGCAAACGCCATCTGCGAGCTGTTGGCATTGAAAAAGCCAAACATTCTCATTCCTCTTCCTGCTGCAAGCAGCAGAGGCGACCAGCTTTTAAACGCTCAGTCCTTCGAGGCCCAGGGCTTCTCCATCGTAATCAGCGAGGACGATCTGACCACGGAGCTTCTGGTGGATAAGGTTCATGAGCTTTATTTCAATCGCCAAAATTATCATGACGCCATGAGCGGAAGCGGCCAGATGGATTCCATTCAAACAATTCTGAAGCTCCTGGAAGAAGTTCAGCTTCCCGATTAATCAGAAGGCTTTGTAAGCTGCCGATATAGTGTCGGCAGCTTTTTTACATCTGCCCACTGTCATACACCGCCCGTTCACCGCCGATGAACTTGGGCCTGGTCCGGGCACATACCACATGTGCATCCCCGATCTGCTTCGTACGGATTCTCACCGGAACAGCCACATCCCTCAAGTGCATACCGATCAGCGTGTCTCCAATGTCCAGTCCCAGATGGGCCCTGATATGCTCCACCGCTACAGGATGCTCAAAGGCCTTATAAGCTGCCGTTGCAAAGGAACCGCCTGCCTTGGGCTGCGGAACGACGTTCACTTCTTCATATCCATATCGCTCCGCTGCTTCCCTCTCCAGAATCACAGCCCGGTTCAAATGCTCACAGCATTGTGCCGCCAGATAAATCCCGGCTTCCTGCGTTGCCTGGTAAATGCCGCCAAAAACCACCTCTGCCAGCTCCGGGCTGGAAAAGGTGCCGATTGCCGCACCGCCAACCTCACTTGTGGAGCAGCCCACCAAAAGTATCTGATCCGCCTTAGGCCGGGCTGCATCCAACAGTTCCTTGGCTGCCCTGTACGCCTCTTCCCCAATAATCGTCATGTCTTCCGTCATATGAACTCATTCCTTCCTGCAATCCACACGTTCTCCCGGTTTTACCTCCAGGCAGCCTTCTTTGGTACTCACCCATACGCTGACTGCGGTAGGATTATACATAATATGCCCGTCCGCCGAAAATTCCTGCTGCCGCACCGCATTGATATAGGTACAGATCTCCATGTTTGTGGCATACCAAATGTCGTCTTTTCCCGCCATTTTTTCCGCGAATGCCTCGATCACGCTCCAGTCTCCGGAACGCCCGAACTCAAAACTGTGCCCCCAGACATACATCAACGGCAGCTCATAAAAATCCGCCGCCTTTAAAAAATCCTCCCCCAGCTCCAGCAAATGGTCGCTGTGATGGCAAGTAGGATGCCACTGCATAAAATCCGCAGGCGGGAAAAAACCTCTCGTACTGTTTACCGTTCTGGAGTATTTTATTCCCAGCTCCCTTGCCACACTTATCACTCCGTCGTCATAGCTTCCAAAGGCATAGGACATTCCCTGCACCAGTTCTCCGGTCAGCTGTTCCAATGCCTTCCTGTCCTCCTGGATCTCCAGCACAAGCTGCTGTTTTGTAAGAAGCGTGGGATTTCTGTGTTCCACACCGTGGCAGGCAATCTCGTGCCCCGCATAGATTTCCTTCAGCTCTCCCGTTCCCACATGATAACTGCCTCTTTCCCCCGGCTCCAGATTGCCGGAATTCAAATGGAACGTCCCCTTCATTCCGTAATCTCTTAACAGTTTTGCCAATTTTCTGTCAAAAATTTCACCGTCATCATAGCTGAAGGTCAAAGCCTTCCTCAAACCCTTTGGATATACAAATCTCATTGCTGCCCTCCTTATTGGCTTCGCCTGCGCTTTCTCGTGAAATGCCACAGGTAAACAAATGTCTGCTTACATAATAGCACAAGATATGAAAAACAGGAATATATTAAATGGAAGTTGAATATATATGGAAGCTTATTATGCAGTTACTTCCCTCCCTCCTGTTTGGAATATCGGCCAGCCTGGATGCTCTGCTGGTAGGCATCGGCTACGGTCTCCGCAAGGTTCGCGTCAGCGCGCTGCAGAATCTGTCCATCAGTCTGGTATCCCTGCTGGGCACCTGCCTCTCCGTCTGCCTTGGAAGCCGCCTGATGCTTTTTCTGCCCGCTTCTCTGGCAGACCGTGCCGGCAGCAGCATCCTGATGCTTTTAGGAACCTACTACATTATAAAATGGGGCTTCCCCAAAATAATAAACCGCAAAATACGCTCTTTGGAAACAAAACCCTTCACCGGCAGAAAACAGTCTTTTGAAACAGAGCAGTTTGGGAAAAGAAAGCGTCCCGCAAGTGACACACGGTCTGCGGAGATGGTACGATCCCTGGAAACGACTCATACTTCGGAAATAACATCGGCGGAAAATGTCCAGACCCGCCTGAAGCCTGCGGAAACCTTTTTCCTAAGCATGACCCTTTCCCTGAACAACATCGGTATCGGATTAAGTGCCAGCATGGCCGGCCTTCCGCTGCTCCCTGCCGCCGTGACCACCTTTCTCTGTTCCGCCCTTTTCCTTCTATGCGGGAATCGGCTGGGGCAAAGCCGTTTCCTGCGCCTGATCGGTAGTGCTGCCGATCCGATCTCAGGGCTTCTCCTGATCGGGCTGGGCATGATTCAGCTCGTACTATAGATCGGGCAATATGGAGAAATATCCCGTTAGCTAAAAAAACTGTGGTTTGAATAGCAGCGCCTTACCAGGGAAAAATATAGAAAAACACACCGAAAGCGAGAATTCCATGAATCTATCCAAAAAACTGGACGAAAATATACAATATCTTCAGCAGACCCTTCCTCTTCAAAACAGCTTCGACCTCATGACAAGAGAGCTGCTGCTGGGCGATACGAAAGCTTATTTTCTGGGTGTCAACGGATTTTGCAAGACGGAGATCCTGCAGCAGATTTTTTCCGATCTGCAAAATCCCCTGTATATGAAGGACGGCGTTGTTCAGGACATTGAGCAATACATCCGTGCAAAACTGGGTTTCGCCCAGGTATCTCTGGCGGATTCCTGGGATACCGTTATCCGCAGTGTCTTAAGCGGCCCCGCAGCTCTGCTGATCGACGGCTTCGACCGGGCCGTCCTCATCGACGCCCGAACCTATCCCACAAGAAGTATTGCCGAACCGGACTTAGAAAAAGTGACCAGAGGCTCCCGGGACGGCTTTGTGGAGACATTGCTCTTCAATGCCAACCTAATCAGGCGCCGGATTCGCTCCCCAAAGCTCTGCTTCTCCATGCACAGTGTGGGCACGGAAAGCAAAACCGACGTAGCCCTGGCCTATCTGGAAGACGCTGTAAATCGAGATTTGTTAAAAAAGCTGTCTGATACCATCGACAGCCTGAACGTATCCACACTTACCATGGGCGCCAAAAGCCTGGAAGAACTGCTGCTTCCAAAACGCTGGTGGAGCCCTTTACCCAATTTTCAAATCACGGAGCGGCCTGACGTGGCCTGCAGTTATCTGGCAGAGGGACATATCCTGATACTTGTGGACAATTCTCCTGTGGTGTTGATTCTCCCCTGTACCATCTTCCAGTTTACCCAAAGCCCCGAAGACTATTACAGCAGCCCTTCCGTAGGCACCTATTTCCGCCTGGTGCGCTTTCTGTGCATTCCGACAAGCCTGCTGTTAATGCCTCTGTTTTTACTGCTCACTGCATTTTTCCCGGAGGAATCTGCCCGCCTGGGCCTCCTCGCTTCCTCGGATTTGAGCGGCGCCCAATTATTTTTTTATGTCCTGGCCGTGGAATTTATACTGGACCTTTTCCGATATTCTTCCTCTTTAAGCTCAGGAAAATTTTCCGGCTCCCTGTCCATTATTGGCGGACTAATCATCGGAGACATTGCCGTCAGCTTAAACTGGGTCTCGGTGGAGGCATTATTCTATGGTGCCATTACGCTCCTGGCGTCTCTTTCCATCTCCAGTGCGGAATTCAGCAGTGCCTTAAGAGTCTATCGCATTCTGCTGATTGCAGTCACCGGCATCTGGGGCCTGCCGGGTTTCCTGACGGGCTTATGTGCCGTCCTGCTGTCCATTGCCGCCACTCCCACCTTTGGAGGCTTCAGCTACTTCTGGCCCCTGTTTCCCTTTAACGGGAAAGCCCTGCGACGGCTGTTATTCCGCTGTCCAACGCCCAAGGCACAGCCGGCAAAGGTGTGGGACCGCGGAAAAGTAAAGAACAGGTCGTGATTCCGCACAAAGCCATTTATTCCTAAAACCGCAAAATTCAGAGGGAAAGAATACGCTTGACTATAAGGCATAAAAAAATCCCCTGCACCAGTCAGGGGAACATAACAAGAAGAGCGATAGACGGGACTCGAACCCGCGACCTCCACCTTGGCAAGGTGGCGTACTACCAACTGTACTACTATCGCATATAAATCATCTAAAGAGCAGGTAAATCACCTACAAAGCAGGGCAATCACCTACAAAGCAGGTGATGGGAATCGAACCCACGTATCCAGCTTGGAAGGCTGGTGTT
>CAZAMX010000213.1:0-4892 GCA_964486095.1 uncultured Acetatifactor sp.
AAAACAGGGAGCGGGCCGAGGCTTCAAACGCGGGGGATGGTGGGTGGATGATACTGAAATCGCCTCGTGTTTGGGACGCTTTGAAAACGGGGATGTGGTGGAGGTCCGTGATTTTGACGGATACTGCATGGGCTGCGGTTATATCAACATGAATTCCAAGATTCGGGTGAGGATGCTTTCCAGAAAATAGGATACGGTAATTGATGAGGCCTTTATGGAGCAGCGGGTGCGGGATGCCTGGAATTATCGGAAGGAATGTATTGATACCTCCAGCTGCCGGGTGATATTCGGGGAGGCCGATTTCCTGCCTGGCATTGTTGTGGATAAGTTTGCGGATGTGCTGGTGGTGGAATCGCTGGCGCTAGGGATTGACAGGTGGAAGCCGGTCATTGTGGAGAGCCTGAAAAAGGTGCTGGCGGAGGACGGCGTTTTCATCCGCGGAGTGTACGAGCGCAGTGATGCCAAGGTACGTCTGCGGGAGGGGATGGAGTGCAGTAAAGGCTTTATCGGGGAACCCTTTGACACAAAGGTGGAGATCACGGAAAACGGCGTGCGCTATATGGTGGATGTGGAGGACGGGCAGAAGACGGGATTTTTCCTGGATCAAAAGAACAACAGGGCGGCTATACGGCGTTTCTGCAAGGGCAAGAAGGTGCTGGACTGTTTTACCCATACAGGCTCCTTTGCACTGAATGCAGGAGCGGCGGGGGCGGAGAGTGTGCTGGGAGTAGATGCTTCGCAGCTGGCCATAGATCAGGCGGTGGGAAATGCAGATTTAAACGGCTTGGAAAATATTGTTCATTTTCAGTGTGCGGATGTGTTCGAACTGCTTCCTAAGCTGGAGGCTGCAGGAGAGTGCTATGATGTGGTGATTCTGGATCCTCCGGCTTTTACCAAGTCGCGAAATTCCGTAAAAAACGCGGTGAAGGGATACCGGGAGATCAACCTGCGGGGTATGAAGCTGGTCAGGGACGGCGGATTCCTTGCTACCTGCTCCTGTTCTCATTTTATGGATCCGAATTTGTTTGCAAAGACAATTCGTGAGGCGTCTGTCAGCGCTCATAAGCGCCTGCGCCAGGTGGAATTCCGCACCCAGGGGCCGGACCATCCTATTCTCTGGGCGGCGGACCAGAGCTATTATTTAAAATTCTACATTTTCCAGGTGGTGAGCGAGAGGTAACAGGATGGCCGGAGCACCGTAATTTCGAACTGCCGGAAATTATTCCACCGGGAACAGGCCGCAGCCCCATGTGCCACCGTTGTCCAGCATCAGCGCATAGGCCGGCTTATTACTGTCATCTTCATAAATATAATAATATGTTTCCCCTCCATGGGTTACATATAAGGTTTCGTAAATTAAGCGTTCATTTTCGTCGTATAAACAGGTACCGCTGCTGTATGAAGTACCCCACATCCAGGAATTGTGGGAATATTCCCGGCATGCCAGTGTTCCGTCATCTCGATAGACAAAGTTTATTTTCATAAATACGGTCTCTTCCGGCCCGTTTCCATAGAAATTGGCAAGTCCGTGGGTACAAAAGTATTCCGGCTTTCCGTCAGCCCGATACCTGCAATCCTCGTCAAAGCTTAGGATCTCGTCGTCTTCCAGCCATTCTTTGCCGGTTTCACCGTATCTGTTTTCCAGCAGATAGGGCGGATACTGCTTCCACGCCTGTTCCTCTATGCCGTGGAAAACATATCCGGTAATAATCTGTGTCTGTTCGGGATAAAATTCACAGCTGTAATAAAAACCACAGCCTGTTTCCGTATCAGGATCAAAATAAAGCTCTGTCTCCAAATCTCCCCAGGTATCCGTATATTGGTAAAAGGGCTCCTGTCCCGAGAATTCCAGCTCGTCCAAAAGCGTTTCTCTGTCCGGATAATAAACAGTATGACTCCCTATCTTTATAGATCCATACTCGTCCCGTTCTGCCATATACACAGGAATGCCTTCCTCATAAGCAATATTCGGATCAGGCTCCCAAGGCTTTGTGACATAGGAATAAGAGCCAAAGAAGCAGTTATAATAGGGTTCATTCTGCAAATTTCCGTCTTCATCCAGAAGAACACTGCCGGAAAACAGCGTCCTCTGTCGTAGCTCGTCCCGGATTTCAAGTGTTTCTTCCTCCCGGTTCAGCGCATAGCTTCGAAGCGGAACAATGTCTTTTGTTTGCTTGTCCACCTGATAAAAGTTTTTTTCAGTTACCGGACCTTTCTGCCGGGTTGTACTGAAAATCGGCAGAAAAATGCCCTCCGATACATAATCTGCCGGAATCTCCACCGGCTCCGTATCGAAAGCATGCGTCTTCCTGTCCCACAGATACAAAAACTTTTTAACACTCTCCCCGGATTCATCACGACAGGAAATCACCAGATCCGGGCTGTCCATACAGACATCCGGCGTATCACTGCCGTTTTGTGCCCCGCCGCCGGAGTCCTCGCCGCGGGACGAGAGGAATCCGCTGATTTCCACAACATCACCGGGCAGGCTGACAGGAATCTCCTGTAATATATGATCTTTTTCCTCCGTGCTGACGACACGGATTAACATATTCCCTGAAGTCGTCAGGTAAAGTGAGACCTGGTACTCATATTCTGAATACCAGTCCTCCTTTATCCGAATGCCGTTTATGAATATATCCTGGCTAAATACAACCGTGCCATTAAGAGTCTTTGGGGTGTCATGGCTAACATAAAGAAAACTAACATATAGAAAAAAACTCAGCATGCCCAAACAAGCGGCACACATTGCAATCTGCTTTTTCACCTGTAACCTCACTGTCGCTCAATATCGGAAATTTCTTACGGCTTCCTGCTGATTATTATATCAATGAGGGGAAATGCTGTAAACCCAAGGTTATCATTATTAAAACCTTCTGTTCATATATTTATTTTTGTAGTAAAATCAAAGAATCAGTAAATGTAAGCATGAAGGCAATGGCAGGGAGAAATGTATGGGACAAAACGGTACAAAAAAGAAGCGGCATACGGGCCTGAAAATTTTTTTGTCACTGCTGTTTTTGCTGTTGGCAGCGGCGGCAGGTGCGGCAATCTATTTTTATCCTGCGTACAGGGCGGCGGGGTATATGGCGGAAGACTTAAGCTTTCAAAAAATGGATTATGCCCTGGAGGTAAAGATAAACCGGGGTGAGCTGGGGAAAAAGCCGCGGATGCTGCTGGACGTTCTGGCAGAAATTACGGGGATCACGAGAGAAGAGATCTGCTGTCTGACCATACAGGGGAGTGTGGACGGAGACATCCTATATGCCAGGATTTATGCGGAAGGGCGGGAAGACCCGCTGACAGAGCTGTATTTAAGTGATGAGCTGGATGTGGTGAACGGGGCTATGCTGTACGGGGTCATGCGGGAGCATTTCTGCGGTCAGAACGAAATGCTGGGTCATCTGTTTCCTGTGTGGGAGGATCACAAATACATGTCGCTGGAGCAGGCGGAGGACATGTTTGAGGTGGATTTGAGCGATTTGCGGAATTTCAGTCTGCTGCTGTGGGAGCGAAAGCTGTCCCGGCTGCAGTGCTTTTGCCTGCTGGCGCTTATGAACCGAGAGGAAACGGATTCCGGAGAGCGGTTTTTACTTGAAACGGAAGGTTTGGAAGCGGCTTTATGGCCTCAGGAAGGGACGGCCGTTATCAGAATGGAAAAGCCCGCGGAAGTTTTGGAAAGCCTGGAGGAAAAATATTCTGCCGCCGGAGTTCACTTAAATGGGGAAAAGCTGCGTATGCTGGATTTGCTTGCGGTGACAGTGGAAATGAAGGAAGATACAGCGCTTCGGATACCTGACGATCTGGTGAGTCAAACCATGGTGGATGTGGTAAAGGGTATCCGCACGATTCTTCGGGAGATTTCCGGAAAATAGAACAGCGGAAATCAAAGGGGCGGCTGCCCCTTTTTTTGTAGCTTTTTGAGCGTGTGAAAGGTATATTGTACAGAAGCGCTTCTAAGGGAATGCTTTAATCGGTGTTTCCTTAATACAAATGGCAGACTGATGGAAGGAAGAAGGATGGAACGGCAGTTACAGACGGACGGAAAAGTAAATATGGATGCGGAGAAGGTGATCGAGGCCTGCTCCGGCATGGTCTATCGGCTGGCGTATGCCAGAACCGGCTCGAAGCAGGATGCGGACGACGTGTATCAGGAGGTCTTTTTGCGCTATCTGAAAAAGCGGCCCCGCTTTGAGAGCGAGGAACATAGAAAAGCCTGGATGCTGCGGGTGACGATTAACTGCACGAATTCGTTTTTGTCTTCCCGCTGGCGCAAAAATCAGACGGAGCTGCCGGAGGATCTGCCCTTTACGGATAAGCGGCAGCAGGATCTGCACATGGAGTTACAGCGGCTTCCTGTGAAATACAGAGATGTAATTCATCTGTTTTATTATGAAGAGTTATCGGTGGAAGAAATTGGCAGAGCGCTTCGCAGAAAGCCCTCTACGGTGCGCACGCAGCTGACCAGAGCCAGAGAAATGCTGCGGCGGTTCATGAAGGAGGAAGATTATGAATTTTAAAGAAGAATACCGGAAATACAATGAAAATATCTGTCCTGACAAATGTTTGGTGGAGCAGATGAAAGAAGAGGTACTTCTACAGAAGGAGGAAAAACTGAGCAGGGCCGCTCGTGTGCTGCGTGATGCCGCTGTTGCCGTGGCGGCCTGTCTGTGTATCCTTATAGGCATTCCCACACTTGCCGCCAACATTGATCCTATTTACAGCATCATATACCGATTTTCTCCCAAGGTGGCACAGCGGTTCCGGCTGGTGCAGACCTGGGATGAAAAGCAGGGTATCCGCATGGAGGTAGCGGCGGTATTTGTGGAGGGTAATGAGCTGCAGGCATATATTACCCTGCAGTATCTGGAAGAAGACAGGATTGACGGGAC
>CAZAMX010000214.1:0-4843 GCA_964486095.1 uncultured Acetatifactor sp.
TCTATCCCTGGGCGGTTGCCAATGTTGCCTGCGGGATGAACCTACGGTTCAATTGGTATTTTTATCCGTTGATTTTTGCGGGGATTATGCTGATTTATTTTTTGTCAAGTGCGCTGATCAGGCGGAAGATAAATAATATTACTCCGGCAATGGTGCTGAAAAACCGGGAATAGAACCTTCTTTTTTCTGGGCATTCAGATTTTTAAGGTAAATATATTTTAAATCTTGCTATTATGTTATATAATTTTCTTTGCAAGAGTTACTGTGCGGAGGGAAACCCATATGAACAGAAAATTGAAAATTTCATTGGTAATGATTGTTTCCGTATTTATTATCTGCTGCCTGGCCTGGTGGTTTCTGCCGGTTCACTTTCTGCGCGGGATTATGCCGGAGGAAATTGCGGCAATTGAAGTGCTTAACTGGAATAACGGAGATAAATTTATGCTCACGGACCCGGAGGACATTTCTTATATTTTAAGCGGCATCAAACGGATCACCTTTCGAAAGGAGTTCATTGCCTCCGATTTTGACGATTACTATTGTTGGTATTATCTGACCTTTATGGATGAACATGGGGAAGAAGTTGATTCCCTGAGGATACAAAACGCCCGTTATGTACGAGAAGATATTACAAGGAAACAGGAGCTTTTTTACCGCTGCGGCGGTGAGTTGGGCGAGGTGGCGGATTATCTGGAAAGCCTGGAAGCTGCATGGTTTCCCGATTACAGGAAGGATCCGGATTTATGACAAAGATTTTACTGGTGGAAGACGACAAAAGCATTGTGGCCAACCTTACGGAGTTTTTGACAGCAGAAGGGTATGAAGTAAGAAGTGCATCCGGGCAGGAAGAAGCATTGAAGCTTTTAGAGGGAGAACAGGCTGACCTGGTGCTGCTGGATATTTCTTTAGCAGAGGGCAACGGCTTTGCCGTCTGCTCTGCCGTTAAGTCCCTTTACAATATACCGGTGATCTTTCTCACTGCATCGGGGGATGAGTACAGTACGGTCACGGGGTTCGAGCTGGGGGCGGACGACTATATCCCCAAGCCATTCAGACCCAGGGAGCTTGTGACCAGGATCAGGAACATCTTACGCCTGACCGGGGGCGCGGGTTCCGTAATTCGCTTAGGGGACGTGGAAGTGGATACGATAAAGGGCGTGGCGGTTAAAAACGGCAGGGATTTGTACCTGTCGGCACTGGAGTACCGCCTGCTGCTTGTATTTTTAAATAACCGGGGGGCAGTGCTTACCCGGACACAGCTGCTGGAGGCAATATGGGACGCGGCGGGAGAATTTGTAAATGATAACACCCTGACGGTATATATCAAGCGGCTCAGGGAAAAGATAGAGGACGATCCGCAGAATCCGGCGATTATCAAGACGGTCCGGGGTCTGGGATATAAGGTTGACGGGTGATGAGGTTATTCAGAAATCTGGAAATCAAGGGAACGTTACTGATATATGGCATATTGACTGCAGCTGCCACCATAACCGCCTTTCTGTGGGAGTGGCGCTTCGGTCTGCTGATGCTGGGGGTATGCGCGGTGTTTCTGGCTGTTTATCTGTTTGTTACTTACAGAAGATACCGGCGCATTTCCGAACTCGCCCTGGAATTAGACCGGATCCTCCACGGGGATTGTCAGGTCTCCCTGGAAAAATACGCCGAGGGTGAGCTTGCCGTCTTACAGAGCGAGGTTTATAAAATGACGGTCCGCCTGCGGGAGCAGCAGCAAAACCTGCAGAAGGATAAGGTATACCTGGCGGATTCGCTGGCAGATATATCCCATCAGATACGCACGCCTCTTACTTCCATAAACCTGCTGGTATCCCTTCTGTCCGAGCAGGATATTACCCTTAAGCGGCGGCAGCAGTTATCTCATGAACTGTATGAGCAGCTGTCGCGGATTGAGTGGCTGATTACTGCCCTGCTGAAGATGTCCAGACTGGATGCCGGGACGGCTAAATTCAAGAAAGAAAGCATATCCCTTGAAGAACTGATCAAAAGAGGGACGGCGCCGCTGCTTGTCTCTCTGGATCTGAGGAATCAGACCTTGCAGGTGTCTGCGGAGGGAACATTTTTCGGTGATTCTTCCTGGACCTGTGAGGCGCTTACAAATATTGTCAAGAACTGCATGGAGCATACGCCGGAAGGCGGGAGCATAGAGATAACCGCAGCAGAAAATGCTCTTTATACGGAGATTTTGATTTCCGATAACGGCAGGGGAATTGCGGCGGAGGATCTTCCTCATATCTTCGAACGCTTTTATAAGGGTAAGGATTCCGGCGAAAAGAGCTTTGGCATCGGCCTTGCTCTGGCAAGAAGAATTATTACGGCCCAGGACGGTACGATCAAAGCGGAAAACCAAATGTCCGGGGGCGCTAAATTTACCATTCGATTTTACAGGGGAACCGTTTAAGGGCGGTTCCCTTTCATGTGACGTTTTTGTAATTTTCAAGTCACCGCCCTGTCACCTTGAGCAGATAGAATATAATTCATAAATTGCAGGAAGTTGCGGATTGCCCCAGCCTGATGATAGATGGAAGGCTTCGCAATTTCCTAAAGTTATGAAAAAGGAGAAATTTGGTATGGAAATCTTGAGAGTGGAAAACCTTTGCAAGATCTATGGCAAGGGTGAAAATCAGGTAAAGGCGCTGGATAATGTGTCCTTTTCCGTAAATAAGGGCGAATTTATCGCCATTATAGGCCCTTCCGGTTCGGGAAAGTCTACCCTGCTTCACATTCTGGGCGGGGTGGACCGGGCCACCAGCGGTAAGGTCTATATGGACGGCAGTGATGTGTATGCGCAGAACGACGAACAGCTTGCCATCTTCCGCCGTCGTCAGGTAGGTCTGGTCTATCAGTTTTATAATCTGATTCCGGTGTTGAACGTAGTGGAAAATATTACCCTTCCCGTGCTGATGGACGGACGCAGGGTCAATCAGGAAAGATTAAAGGAACTGATGACTACATTAAAGCTTGTGGGCCGTGAGAACCATCTGCCCAATCAGCTTTCGGGAGGCCAGCAGCAGAGGGTGTCTATCGGCAGGGCCTTAATGAACGCGCCTGCCGTCGTGCTTGCGGACGAGCCTACGGGAAACCTGGATTCCAAAAACAGCCAGGAAATTGTGGAGCTGCTGAAGGTCTCCAACAGGAAGTATCATCAAACATTGATTATCATTACCCACGATGAAAGCATTGCCCTGCAGGCAGATCGCATTCTTGCCATCGAGGACGGAAAAATCACACGGGATGAGGTGATTCGCAGATGAATATATTTCATAAAGTTACACTGCAGTCCTTGAAAAAGAACAGGACCAGAACCACGGTTACCATCATCGGCATCATACTTTCGGCGGCCATGATCTGTGCCGTGACGACATTTGTTTCCAGCATGCAGAATTATGCCGTAAGCTATGCGGTTTATTCCAGCGGAGACTGGCATGGCGCGGTGTATGACGCCCCGGAGAGCGATCTGGAGAGAATAAGCGATGCCAAGGAGGTTTCCGGCTTTACTTACGGACAGCGCCTGGGCTACGCAAAGATAGACAGCAAAGATGCGTTTAAGCCCTATCTATATGTGCTGGGGGGCCAGAAGGAAAGCTTTTTCGAAAGGATGCCCATACATCTGATTGCCGGGGAGCTGCCGAAAAACGAAAAGGAAATCATTTTGCCGGAGCACCTTCTTGCCGAGGGGGGACAGAGCTTTCAGGTGGGTGACACGATTACTCTGGAGCTGGGCCGGCGGATGCTGGACGGCCTTTCCATGGGACAGAATAATCCCTGTACCGTTTATGACAGGGAATCCAACCGGGAGATTATGAATGACGAGGTTCTTGAAGTTAGGGAAACAAGGACTTATACTGTGACAGGCATTTACAAACGTCCTTCTTTTGAAGATTGGACAGCGCCCGGTTATACTGCGCTTACGGTGGCGGATGAAGAATTTGCAGACGGCACAGGCTTTGATGTTTATTTTAAAATGAAGGATCCGGCAAGAGTCTATGAATTTATGGATGGATTTGAGCTGAGCGGAACATGGAACACGGAGGTGCTTATGTACTCCGGCGTATCCCGGTATAGCAGCTTTCTCACTACGCTGACCAATCTGGCAATTGTCGTGATCGGGCTCATTATGTTTGGCTCCGTGTCGCTGATTTACAACGCTTTTTCCATTTCCGTTTCCGAAAGAACGAAGCAGTTTGGCCTGCTGTCTTCCGTAGGGGCTACGAAAAGGCAGCTGAAAAAGATGGTTCTGTTTGAAGCTCTGGCGGTCAGTACAGTGGGGATTCCTCTTGGCATCCTGGCAGGCATCGGCGGGATCGGTGTAACATTATTGTTTATCGGCCATAAGTTTATCAGTATCATGGGCGATTTCGATCTGCCTCTGCGGATTTGTGTGTCCTGGCGGTCCGTTGTGATTGCAGTGATTGTAGCGCTGGTTACGGTATTGATTTCCGCCTGGATTCCCTCGAAGCGGGCGACAAGGATTTCCGCGGTGGAGGCCATCCGTCAAAGCACGGACTTAAAGGGAAATCAGAAATCGGCCAGGACTTCCGCATTTAAGCTCAAGCTGTTCGGGCTCCCCGGCGTTCTTGCGGGAAAATATTATAAGAGAAGTAAGCGGAAATACAGAGCTACGGTGTTAAGCCTTTTTATGAGTATTGTCCTGTTTGTTTCTGCGGCTGCTTTTACGGATTATTTGATGGAATCCGTGGGGGGCGGGCTTTCCGGCGACGGATATGACCTCCGATATTCGATTGACGAGGAAGATGAGAATGACAGGACGGAGGATGAAATCCTGGAGCTGCTGCTGTCTGATCAGTATGTAACCGCCGGCACCTAT
>CAZAMX010000215.1:0-4839 GCA_964486095.1 uncultured Acetatifactor sp.
AGACAATATATCTGCTTTTTTACCGCCCCTGAATGCGGGTTTTTCTGCAATTACAAACGCCCACTACGCTAAGCCACCTTTCGCTTGTTTTCTATAATCAATATACTATATCTGCGCCGGCTTGTCAATTCCAAGAAAGTATGGAAACGGCGCAGTTACATACGTCATTGTCTTTCGGACATGTTTTGTGCTATACTGTTATTAAACGTAAAAATATGCGATTTTCTATGATACACGGATACAGATTTCATTTATCAAAGGGAGTAAGCTTATGAAGCAGTTGAAGGAATATGCCGTTTTTTATGATCTTTATCGCAGAAGAGTAACGAAATTGAAAATATTGACTTTTATATGTTTGTTGTTTGTTCCTCTGGCATTTGCCACTATGTTCCTGAAGAATTTTCCCTTCGGGCTGCAGCTTGTCATGCTGGGCATGATCTTTCCGTCCGCCATGTTTGCAAGTATGTGGTTGATTTCCAGCGTCAGAACCAGAAAGTTTTTAAAGTACTTTTCACCCATGCAGCTCAATATCATGAACAGGGAGGCGGCTTCCTGCGAAAAATGCGAAGGGCTGTTCGTGACCAGCCATGCGGTGATTGTGGCCAGATTCGGTCTGGAATTTGTGCCTATGTCAAATGTGCTGTGGGTATATGTAGATGTTATGAGTTACAGGCTGGAGGGGCTGATTCCAATCGCTAAGGATTCATGGCTGATTTTTAAGGGCAGGGATCATAAAGCACACAATATCAGGATAAAAAATAATCAGAAAGCTTATGACTTTATGCGGACAGAGCTTTTGAAGCACCGTCAGGATATTGTGTTTGGCTATGAAAGCGGTCTGGATGATATTTATAAAAACAACATTCAGCGGATGATCGACTTTAGCCTGGAATGTGCGGAAAACCGGAAGATAGAAATGGAGGGAATGTGAATATGAATACGGATTATCTGAATACCTTGCCGGAAATCAAAAACAAGTTTAATGTTGAATTGGAGTTGGACGAAAAGGTTATCTTTGCGACAAAGCCCAAGCTTTTTGGCACATCAGAGGGAGGGCTGCTTGGCCTGGAGGATTCGCGTATCACCATGACGAATCAAAGAATTATGGCTGACAATGGCAAGGGCATCTGGACCATGGACATTGCGGAGGACGTGGTGGACATGCGCAGGCAGGAGGAAGGCAAATTCATTTTTAAAGGAGTCTACATACTGGTTACGCTGAATAAGGAAGTTACCTATGGCATGGGGATTCAAAAGCTAAACGGTTATCGGTTTTATTTTAACAAGAAGGATATGGCGGCGTTTGAAGAAATAATAAAGCATATGGTTTAGATAATACGATAAGTCCGCAATTTATATCAACGGATTTGCGGGCAGGTATGGTATCCTTACTTTAGAGGTGGCTTTGATGTATGAAAAATCCCTGCAAAGGGTTCTGGAATACGTGGAAGAAAATTTGTATGAGGATATAAATCTGGAGCAGCTGGCGCGGGCCGCAGGCTATTCCAAGTATTATTTTCTACGGGTATTTAAGGAAGCCTTTCATATGACCCCTTCGGAATATGTCCGCAGAAGACGGATTACGGAAAGTGCCAGGGATATTGCGGACACCGATGAGCCAATATCCGGGATCGGTTACAGGCATGGGTTTAATTCTAAGGAAAATTTTACCAGAGCATTTAAATCAGAGCATCATATCCTGCCCTCCGAGTACAGAACGGCAGACAACAGTCTAAAGCTTCTTCACAGGGAGAAGCCGGAAGAAAAGGATCTCGCCTTAGTGCCGGAGATCGTGAAATTGGAGCCTTTCAGCGCTACGGTTTATAAAAGTGACGAAGCGGATCCCACCATGTTTTGGAATCAATATAATTGCAGAGGCTTTTCCGGGAAATTATCCGGCGGGGATGCCCAGGAGGATTATGGCTTTTCTATATGGAATTTCGAGGAAAACAGGCTGGAATATTATATCGGAATTTTGACGGAGTATGCCCATGGGGACCTGACAGGAACCATGCAGCTAAATGTGGAGGGCGGCCTGTATGCAGTCTTTCATACTCCCCCGGCGGATAAGTATACTTTTGTAAATACCATACGCAGGACATGGGACTATATTTTAGGGGAGTGGATACCGCAAAGCGGGTATGTGTATCCCGGCGATTGTGATTTTGAAACCTACAGGGAAAGCAGCAGGGAATTCTCGGAGCGGATCTTTATTCATATGAAAGAAAATAGCAGTCAATGAGGAAAGGCTGGCGGAAAACGGAAGGTTTTGTAATTACCTGAAACAGGTTAAGCAGGAAGGAGAAACTTATGGCAGAAATTATTAAGGTGTTTCGGGAAGAGATCCCTGCAATGAGGTTTGTGGGGAAGAAATATCATGATTACAGCGGCTGGGGCGAGTGGTTTGCCAACGGCTGGTTTGACACCGTGGAAAACAGCATGGGCGGAACCGGCAAAATACTGGAGCTGTGGGAAAACGGCGGGGCGTATGTGGGCCTGGAATGCCGTAAAGACGGAGAGCTTCTGGAATACTGGATCGGCATGTTTACTCCTGAAAATACAGAGGTTCCGGAAGGATTTTCGTATCTCGATTTTCCGCAGGCAGACTTAGGGACCTGTTGGATTTACGGCAGGGAAGAAGATGTGCATGGCAGCATAGAAAAATGCCGGGAATCTCTTCGCAGTGCCGGAATGAAGCCGGGTGTTGATGAAAACGGGGTGGAGAGGTCTTTTGAAAACTGTTTATGTCCCCGCTTTACAACACCGGACGACAAGGGAAATATTATCCTGGATTACTGTTATTTCCTGTAATTTTCCGACTGATTATTTTTAATCCGCCAATACTCCATGCCATTTCTGCATAAAAGCTTTTCGCTGACCATGTCGCGGCGTATGGTACAGAAATCATCATGGAAATCGGCAATTATAATGTTCACTTCCCGCTCGGAATAGATCCTGTCAAGCTCAAATGCCGCGGCAATCACTTCTAAAACAATGCGTTTCTTTTTGAGCTGGGTGGGAATTGATTTTAATTTTCCATATTCAAAAAAGGCGTCTATTACCCTTTGCCGATAATCCGCATCCCGCTGCACCTGTTTTTGCGCCTCGTCAGATTCCTGCTGCAGTATATCCAGCATGCTGGTCTGAAATATCTCTTTGTTTAGAGAATACATCATATAATACTGATTCTTGTATGCGGTCACAGCGCCGGCGTCTGACAGCTTTTTCAGGTGGAAGGAAATGGTAGGTGCAGTAAGGTCTAATCGCTCTGCCAATCTCTCGACGTACATATCCTCAACAGCAAGGGATTTCAATATTTGCAGCCGTGACTTATCTGCCAAACACTTAAATAGTCTGATTGCTTCTGCTTCAGTCATGTAGGTTCCTCCCAAATTTGCATGCACATGTCCTTAATTTCCCGGATGGTGTCGAGCTTAATGCTTTCGATGTGCATTTTTTCAGTATCCTCATGCTGCCTGGCCTTTTCATAGGAGGTTACCCAGCTCGCCGGGATTTGCTCGGCTTTTTCCAGGAAAAACCGTTTCCTGGCGGAACCGTCTTTTCCGCAGATCTTTTCGGCAGCGGAGAGAATGGTTTTGAAAATCTCATAGACATTTGCCCGGATTTTCTCAAAGTTTCCTTCGCTTACACGATCATCTGCAATAAGGTTTTTACTACGTTGTTTACAGGCCGCAATCTGTTCATCAAGATACGATTCAAATTTTCTCTCCTGCTCATTCATGTCGCTGTCCTCCAATTATAAGGCTATTGTACCATGGCCGACAAAATCAAGATGATCCGAAGCCGTATTTGTACCACCAAACATATGATTGGCACCAACTGCAATGTGAAAGGTGTTGCACATTTTTTCATCCAAAACAGTATAGCCGCACAGATCCGTTATATTGGGGTTCATGCCAAAGCCAAGCTCACAGACAATTCTGTTTTCCTGCGGCTGTTTCTCAAAAAAGGCAGTGATTTCCGGCCGGCTGCTGCCGCTGATCTGCCCATCCCTGATATGCAGCAGAACATGCTCGTATTTAACGCCGTCAAGGTAGAAAACTTCAAAATAAACCGTACCCTGGGTTTTGTTCTCCACTGGGGCAATGTAAATTTCGCCGCATGGAAGGTCGCCATCTCCGGCGTCAATATGCCACGCTCTGTCAGTCAGCTCAAAGAGAAGCTCGCAATTCTCCCCCGTGCGAAGCAAGACCTGATTAATTCCCTCAAAGCGGTCTTTTGCCTGCCTGCAGGCTTCATAAACAGCAGGGTAATCAACGTCATATGCTCTCTCCATCCGTTGAATATAATCCTGTGGTTTAAGTCCGGATTCCTCTGCGTTTGCAGCAGTAGGAATTCTGATTTGTGTAAAGCGTTTACAGCTCATGAGCTTTGAAAAGAGCTGTGCCATATATTTTCGGTATAGCTCAAACTTGTCATGATCAATTTCATATCCAAGAATAACAGGGCGATAAGCAAAAACATCAAGCACTGCGTCAAATTTAGTAAACAAATCGAAATATTGCTCTCCGAAGCAGCTTTCTTTTGCAGCAAGGAAGATTTCCCGATTTACAGATCGAGACTGCTGCAGCAGTATGGGTGTCGCGCCGGCTTCCGCAACAGCTGCCATAAAGCTGTTTGCAATCTCCTTGTCGGTATCCTCACCCCAAAAATGAATAAGAATCATTTCGCCGGCAGATATGCCGCTGGCTTTAACAAGTTTAGATATTATTTTTCTGTCCATATCATTTCAAACCTCCAGTCTGTATTTGATTATATTGTAACAATATTAAAATTTCAAGTTTAATTTGATAATTATAAAAATAAATTTAAAAGACA
>CAZAMX010000216.1:0-4835 GCA_964486095.1 uncultured Acetatifactor sp.
GATTGTATGGCATCCTCAGAGACCTCTTCCCCCCGATAGAACGGCGGACAGGGATTTAGAAGAGCGCATTTATTTGCCATACCCATAATCCTTTTGGTCACTTGGCAGGCTTCAAAATCCCTTAACGCCCCGGCAGGAAGAGAATCCGTACAGACAATATCCTTTCCCTGAATGGCTGTCTCTATATCATGATATACTGTTACGCCCTCCATTTCATACCCGACGCCGCAGCATTGTGATAGCTCAAAGCCCATGACGTCAGCCGCCTCCTTCCAGGCCAGGCCGATATTGCCTTTTTTCCCGCAGAACAGATATTTGTCCTTCAAAAAATCCGCCCTGAGCTTTGAAAGAGAATACAAATCGGACAGAATCTCACAGGGATGATTACTGTCTGTCATGGCATTAATCACCGGAGCCTTCGCATACCCGGCAAGCTTTTCTATCAGCTCTATATCCTTATGACGCACAATAACCATATCCGCCCAATTATCCAGATACCCGCAGACATCTTTTAGGTCTTCCTTTTTGTCCAGTGTCTCACCGGGAAACAGAATGGACTGTCCCCCCAGCAGATAAATCCCTTTTTCAAAAGTGACCCGCGTCCTGATACTGGAAGCAGGAAAGAACAGGATCACACTTTTTCCTTGCAAAAGACCCTTGTACTTTCCGCAGCCGACTTCATCTGCAATCCGGAATATTTCCTGTACCTGGTCTGCTCTGAGATCCGTTAATCTGAGCAAATCCTTCATGTGTTTCTTCCCCCATACAGAACCTTTTTCAGCCGCTGGTAAAGACCTGCGAACAGCCTGCTGCCCGCCATTTTTCGCCGGAGAGGCATGAACGTCAGCGCCATGGCTGCACGATAACAAAACAGCTCCGCCCCGGACATATATTCCCTGGTAATCAGCTTATGTTCCCTCCTGTCGCGCACTGCATTTTCCCTGCTTTCGGAATATCCTCCGCCCTCATAGGAGGATACCGGAAAATTCAGATACAGAAACCTCGCCGATGCTTTGTAACGACACCAGAGAAAATGATCGTAATCCGCCCGGATCTTATATTGCAGGTCATAAGGCTTCTTACGGCATAAATCCCTGCTGTAAAAGCAGGACTGATGGCAGGGAATGTTTCGATAACAAGTAAATCCCGTAATTTTCGGCGGTGAGGCAATAGTCGCTCCCGTTCCGGCACTGACCGTATCTCCATAAAGAATCAAGGGCGGCTGCCCGTTCAACCGGTCGATCTGCTTCGCCACCCGCTCCAGCACAGTCTTGTCCGCCAGCATATCGCCGCAATTTAAGAAAAGGATAAAATCGCCCTCCGCCTGCTGCACCGCCTGATTCATGGCATCATAGATGCCAAAGTCTGCTTTTTCGATAAAGCAAACCCGTGGCTGGTTCCCTGTTTCGCCAGACACATCCTTCCTTCCCCGTTCCTGGCCTTCCGGTTCCTGCAGGCTCTCCGCCCTGTGGGAGTTTTTACGCCATCTGTCCATGGAACCGTCAGTGCTGCCCCCGTCCTTGATTACTATTTCATAATCGGTAAAGGTCTGGCAAAATACACTGTCCAGCGTCTCCTGCAGCTTTTTCCCCGGATTTAACGCCACCGTGACAATGGAAAACTTCATAGCTAAAACACCTTTCTCTGTCGGTTTAACAAAAGCAGGCCGCCTGCCGCCAGGAACAGACAGAACACACATACCGGCCAGCAGACAAACCCGGACATTGCCAGAGATGTGTTACTCAGCAGATAAGAAATCAAATTAACCGCCGCGTGCATGATCACCGGCACCCTGAAATCCCCGAAATATTCATAACCGTATATCATCAGGCACGCCATAAAGAAGCCATAGACACCCTGCACCAGATTGCCGTGATAAATGCCAAAGAACACCGCCGCCATCAGCATGGCTGCCACCCGCCCCGAAGTAGCCTTCAGGCAGTTATATATAATTCCCCGAAACAGCAGTTCTTCTCCAAGAGGGGCCACCAGCACATAAAGAAACAGTCCCAGCCAGATGCTGACGGCATACTGCTGACTCGCTATTGCCTGATATACGGCGGAATTGTCCGTCACCCCCGTCAGATCCAACAGCATATTCAGCCCCAGCATGGCGCCCAAGGTAGTGATCCCCAAAAACAAATAGTTCTGCACCGGTTCCTTCCTGATATGGAGAAGCTTGGAATCCTTTGCCTCTTTCCGGATCATGGCCTTTGCCGTCTTAAAGATCATAGCCGTGCCTGCCAGAAAACCTATGATCTGTGCCACGGCGGAGCCGTTTCCGGTAACTCCCGCCACCGTTCCCTCTTCGTCATAGATCAACAGCGGAAAGCCTGGCACCTGCTTTGCGATTACCGAATACAGATTGATGGTAAGCGACAGAGCGATGGTCCTGACGAGGACAAACATCAAAAAGGAATAGATCATCTGCCAGACTGTCTGAAAACCCATGCCCTTCTTTGTATCCTCCGTGCCCCGCAGCAGAAATCTCTGCAGCTCTTCCACCGACCGCACGATGTAGTCCGCCTTTGCCTCCCGCAGCTCTTCCATGTCACCATAGCCGTAGGTCACCCCCACGCTGTCCACGCCGATGGCTCTGGCACCTTCTACGTCAAACCTGCGGTCTCCGATCATATAGACCTTCTCTTTTTCCACGGGTTTGTCTCCAAACAGCTGACACAGCGCCTCGTCCACCACCTCTTCCTTCTTTGTCCTCGTACCGTCCAGCTCACTGCCCACTATAACTTTAAAATACTTTTTGATCTCAAAATGCTCCAATATACGCTCCACGAACACCGTTGGCTTACTGGACGCCACTGCCAGGAACATACCCTTGGAATTCAGCGTCTCCAGCATTTTCGGGATTCCCTCATAAAGCCGGTTTTCAAAAATCCCCTGATCCTGAAAGCGCTCCCTGTACTTCGCCACGGCGCTCTCCGCCTGCTGCTCGTCCATATCATAAAACTGCATAAAGCTGTCCTTTAAAGGCGGACCGATAAAGGGAGTCAGCTTGTCAATATCCGGCTCTTCTATACCAAAGGAAGCCAGCGCATACTGCACACAGGTGCAAATCCCCTCCTTCGGATCTGTCAAGGTCCCATCCAGGTCAAAAAGTAAATAATTTTTCACATTATCCTCCATAATACCACTAAAAGCAGCCTCTTAAATTCAAAAGCTACGAAGCTTGTCGCTTCCGTCATCTGTTGTTTTTTCTATCTTTAATATTTTTACATCATAACCAATGGTATCGTTTACCTTTACATGGGCGGTATCCCCCTCCCGCTTCCCCAGCAGCGCCTGTCCTAAAGGACTCTTATTGCTGATCAGATTTTCCAGGGAATTGCCCCTGACGGTGGTGACAATCCTATAAGTCTCCACCGTCCCGTCATCCGTAAATTCCACCGTCACCGTGTTATTCATGCCGACCTCATCCTCTGCGGATTCTTCGGAAATCACTTTGGCAGTCCTGATCATCCTCTCCAGATAACGAATACGGCTTTCATTTTGATTTTTCACCTTTTTGGCCGCGTGATATTCAAAGTTTTCACTGAGATCGCCATGGGCTCTGGCCTCCTTCACATCCTCCAGCGCCTTAGGGCGCACCACCAGCTTCCGGTACTCGATCTCTTCCTCCATCTTCTTTATGTCACCGGCCGTCAATTCATCGTACATTTTTTTACTCTCCTTCTCTCCCTTTCCTTTTACCCCTTAGGGCATCCCCTGTTGTAATCCATAGATCACCGCTGCCGCCAAAATAATCTGAATAATGGCAAACCGAAATACCGTCTGGGTATTGGACCAGCCCCAGGCCTTCCTGACGTGATCATGCAGAGGTGTCCTGGTATTCTTTAAAATCCTGATCTTTAAAAAGCGCAGCAGCGCCACCTTGATCAGCCCCAGGCCTCCGTCCAGAAGCAGCACCAGTGCCACGGGAATATACAGCGCAGGACGGCCCGTTTTCAGCGCCGCAATGCTGATAAAAAGCCCCATGGTGCGGGACCCCGCATCTCCCATCATAAGCCTGCTGGGCGTTGCGTTATACCAGAGATAGCCTAAAATACAAGCTGTAAACAACAGAATCAGAAAGGAAATATCCTCCCCCACCCCCAAAATCCGGTTAATCGTGTAAATGGTCATCAGGGAAATGATAGCCAGCGTCCCTGAAAGCCCGTCAACACCATCCGCACAGTTGGTCACATTCACGGAGACCCACACCAGAATCATAATCAGCACGGCAAACAACGCCGGGTGAATTGTCAGCTGTATGTGAAACAGCGCCAGCTCTATGGTATTGGGATTATATTTCAAAAAGGTCATGGCTACCAATGCTGCCACGCAGAGATCCAGAAATCCCTTTTTGTACTCTCCCCAGGGCATCTTGGAAGCGTCGTCCAAAAAGCCCGTTATCATACACACCACCATCAATATCAGGTAAATGATAATCTCCGCCTTCAGGGGCGCAAACAGCAGGGCCGCCGCCACAAACGTAAGTACAAATATAATCCCCGCACCCCTGGGCTTTCCCGCGGAGAGCTTCCCGTCATGTGCAAACTCCCGCCCTGCATCCTTCGGCAGCAATCCCTGCAGTTTATTCGTAACAAACACTGTGACACCAAACGCAAACAAAATTCCCACAAGTGCCAGCAGTGAATCATAAGTATCAGGTATCCCCAAATGCAGCATAATTTTTCTCCAATCAACAGCCCAATTTTTTTACCATTTGTTACACAAACTGAACGGCCTCCAGGTCAAAGTTGCTGCCGGGCAGGAAAATCAGCTCCACCTTTCCCTTCCCCTGAAGCCTTTCGATGGCGAACGTCTGAGCCTGTCCGCCG
>CAZAMX010000217.1:0-4817 GCA_964486095.1 uncultured Acetatifactor sp.
CTGAACTGATATGTAATGAAACGGTTATTTCGGAATTTAGAGTGGCGCGCCGGTTTAAAACATGCTATAATGACATTATTAGCCCCAAAGGGCAGAAACGAGGTAAAACGAGATGAGCTATATGGACGAATTCAACTTTTGGCTGGAAGACGATTACTTTGACCAGGACACGAAGAATGAACTGCTGGCAATTCGCAATGATCCCGGGGAGATAGAGGAAAGGTTTTATAAGGAACTGGAATTCGGAACCGGCGGTTTGAGGGGCGTGATCGGTGCCGGAACCAACCGTATGAACGTATATACGGTGCGTAAGGCCACTCAGGGCCTGGCAAATTTTATTTTAAAGCAGGGTACACAGGCAAAGGGAGTTGCCATTGCTTATGACTCCAGAAGAATGTCCCCTGAATTCGCGGATGTGGCGGGGCTCTGCCTGGCGGCCAACGGCATCAAGGCTTATGTGTTTGATTCCTTAAGACCTACGCCGGAGCTTTCCTTTGCTCTTCGCACTCTGGGCTGCACAGCCGGAATTGTAGTGACGGCAAGCCACAATCCGCCTGAATACAACGGCTATAAGGTATATTGGGAGGACGGCGCTCAGGTTACTGCCCCTAAAGACGTTCAGATTATTGACGAAGTCAAAGCCATCAAGGATTTTCACCAGTGCAGGACCATGGATAAGGATGCGGCCATTGCCGCCGGGCTTTATCAGGTGATCGGCAAAGAGATTGATGACAAGTATATGGCGGAACTGAAGAAGCAGATTATCCATCCCGATGTGATCAAGGAGATGGCGGAGGATATAAAGATTGTATATACTCCTCTCTGCGGAACCGGTAATCTGCCCGTGAGAAGAGTGCTTTCCGAGCTGGGCTTCAAAAATGTGTATGTAGTTCCCGAGCAGGAAAATCCCGACCCGAATTTTACCACTCTGGATTATCCCAACCCGGAGGATCCCAAGGCCTTTACATATGCTCTTCGTCTTGCAAAGGAAAAGGATGCGGATATTGTGCTTGCCACTGACCCTGACGCGGATCGTCTGGGAGTATACGCCAAGGATACCAAAACCGGTGAATATGTTTCCTTTACGGGAAATATGTCCGGCATGCTGATTGCGGAGTATATCCTGAGAGAAAAGACTGCCACCGGGACCATGCCTGAAAATCCGGCTCTGGTGACGACCATTGTGACTACCAATATGACCAGACCCATCACCGCCGCTTACAATGTGAAGCTGATTGAGGTGCTGACGGGATTCAAGTTTATCGGCGAGCAGATTAAGCTGTTTGAACAGACGGGCAGTAATCATTATGTATTCGGCCTGGAGGAGAGCTATGGTTGCCTGGCAGGTACTCATGCCAGGGATAAGGATGCCATTGTTGCGGTTATGTGCCTTTGCGAAGTGGCCGCGTACTGCAAAAAGCATGGAAAGACCCTGTGGGACATGATGCTGGATACCTATGAAAAATATGGTTACTATAAAGAGAGTCAGTATACCATTACCATGAAGGGCATTGACGGCGCAAGACAGATTGGGGAGCTTATGGATAAGCTGCGCAAAAACCCGCCCAAGGCCTTTGGAGCAAGAAAGGTACTGAAGTTCAGAGATTATCAGACAGACAGGATTCTGGACATGACGGATGGAACGGAGACAAAGACCGGGCTGCCTAAGTCCAATGTGCTTTATTTTGAGCTGCCGGATGATGAATGGTGCTGTGCCCGTCCTTCCGGCACCGAGCCCAAGATCAAGTTTTATATGGGTGTAAAGGGAAGTAGCATTCAGGATGCGGAGGCCAGGCTGGCACAGCTGACAGAGGATCTGAAGGCGGAGCTGTAAACCTAAGGCGCCCGGCAGTTTAGTAATGAGCTTTATAAAAGGATTCCCTGCCGCATCGGCAGGGAATTCTAGTCTTCCCGAGAAAGAATATCAAAATGAGGCAGATTAATTTAGCAACTCTGAAAAAAACAGCATATTTTCTAAAGCGCAACGGAATCAAAAACACGTGTTATGAGATTAAAGAGAGGCTGGAGGCAGGAAAACAACCGCCGTATGTATGGGAGCCTGTTTCCCGGGAGCTGCTGGCAGTCCAGAGGCAGCAGGCTGAAAGGGAGACCTTTGATCTGAAATTCAGCATTGTTGTGCCCGCATACCGCACCCCGGAAAACTGCCTCCGGCAGATGACCGAGTCCCTGCTGGCTCAAAGTTATCCTGACTGGGAGCTGATCCTGGCGGACGCCACGGAGGAAGATGCTTTTTCCAGGGTGATTGAGGAATATAAGGATCCACGTCTTCGTTATATTCATCTGGAAGGAAACAAGGGAATTTCCGAAAATACCAACAGAGCCCTGGAATTGGTCTCCGGGGATTATGTGGGGCTGCTGGATCATGATGACGTGCTGACGCCGGATGCTCTGTATGAGATGGCAGTTCGGATCAGGGAAGAACTTCAGGCCGGGCGGGAACCGCTGCTTTTGTATTCCGATGAGGATAAATGCAGCGGTGACATGAGTGCGTTTTATGAACCAAACCGGAAAGAGGACTTTAATTTAGACTTATTATTGTGCAATAATTACATCTGTCATTTTATGGTAATGAAGACGGAATTGATTCGAAAGCTGAAATTTCGAAGGGAATTTGACGGAGCGCAGGATCATGATCTGGCGCTTCGGGCGGTGGCGTCGATTTTGGGGGATAAACTGACAGGAGGCGAGGGGGCCATCCTGCATATTCCCAAGGTACTTTATCATTGGCGGTGTCACAACGGTTCCACGGCGGAAAATCCCTGGAGTAAGAGCTATGCTTATGATGCAGGGCGCAGGGCGGTGCAAAGCTTTGTGGAAAAACAGGGCTGGAAGGCAAAAGCTGTGGATATGGCCCATCCGGGCTTTTACCGGCTGGAGTACGAGGAAACCCCTTTGAAGACCAGAGAGGATCTGGGGGCAGTGGGCGGCAGGCTGAAATGTAAGGGCAGAGTTGCAGGGGGCAGGATGACTGCGCAAGGTAAGGTTTTGTACGAAGGACTGCCTGCAAATTACAGCGGGTATCTTCACCGGGCAGTGCTGCAGCAGGATGCGGAGGCACTGGATATTCGCAATTTGAAGCTTCGAGATTCTGCAAAAAACTTGTTTGAAAAGATAACACATGTTCCATATACTGTATTGCCGGGGACGGAGAAGTTTGACGCCTCCACACTGCCGGAAGGGACGGATCCTGTGGAGGTCAGCCTGCGGCTTAGCAAAGCCCTGCGGGAACAGGGTTATCGCCTTCTGTATCTGCCGGAACGGTAAAGGCGGTTTAAATTCAAGCGCAGTGGCGAGGGAGCATGGAGCGGAGAAGATAATGGCAGGGAGTGGATATGTATAAGGTAACGGTTGTTATACCAAACTATAACGGAATCCGATTTTTAAGGGAGTGCCTGGACTCTGTCTTTGCACAGGCTGCCGGTACACCAGAATACGAAGTGCTGGTGATTGACAACGGCTCTGCTGACGGCAGTCTGGAGCTGCTGCGGGAAAGCTATCCCCAGGTACATGTGGAGGCGCTGCCGGAAAATACCGGTTTCTGCCGTGCGGTAAATTTGGGAATCCGGCTGTCTTCCGCTCCTTATGTGCTCCTGCTTAATAATGATACGAAAGTTAAGCCTGAATTTATTAAGAACTTGTGTTACGCTATTGAGAGCAGACCGGAAGCTTTTGCGGTCAGTGCCAAAATGCTTATGTGGGATCATCCCGAGCTGCTGGATGATGCGGGGGACCGTTATTGTGTTTTTGGCTGGGCTTATGCCCGAGGCAAGGGAAAGCCTGCGGAGCAGTATAATAAGCCCTGTGAAATATTTGCGGCCTGTGCCGGAGCGGCGATCTATCGAAAAAGCATATTGGACGAAATCGGTTATTTTGACGAGGAGCACTTTGCCTATATGGAGGACCTGGACCTGGGGTATCGGGCACGCATTCATGGTTACCGCAGCTATTACGAGCCGGGGGCGGAGGTAATTCATTACGGCAGTGCTTCCAGCGGTTCCCGGTATAATACCTGGAAGACGTCTCTTGCATCGGCAAACAATATCTATGTGGTAGGGAAAAATATGCCCCTGCTGCAATGGATTTGGAATCTGCCCTTCTTACTGCCGGGATTTATGGCAAAATTTTTATTTTTTTGTAAAAAGGGCATGGGGAAGGCTTACGTCAGCGGGCTTGGCCGGGGCTTTCTGCGGCTCTTTTCTCCTGCCGGAAGGAGCAAAAAGGTGAAATTTTGCATAAAGCATCTGAAAAATTATTTGGCAATTCAGTGGCAGCTTTATTTAAATACCCTGCGGTTTCTTAAGAAATATTAAGAAACAGCTTCATAATTTCATAATTTGTTTCCCGTATAATAAATTCAGTGGCGAAAGAGTGCCTGTTGCTGTATGCGGAGCAATTTATGATAAAGGATAACCAGAAAGTATTCAACCGATTAATGGTGATTATCGACGCTGCCATCACGGTGGCGTCCTTTATGCTTGCATATTTTTTCAAGTTTTATATTCTGAGTGACGGACCCGGACCGGGGGTTCTTCCGGCTGTAGAATACTTCAGACTTCTTATCTTTATTGTTCCTGTTTATATGCTGATCTACTATTCCTGCGGAGTATATGCGCCCAAGAGAACGGTGCGCCGCAGATTTGAAATTTACGGGATCATGAAGGCAAATACGATCGGAATCATGGCGCTGATCATTATTTTGTACCTGATTATTCGCGAGATCGACATTTCCCGTTCCGTAATGGCATTCTTTTATATTTTTAATATTTTCTTTACATCCGCTTTCCGGCTTGTTCTGC
>CAZAMX010000218.1:0-4809 GCA_964486095.1 uncultured Acetatifactor sp.
TCTATTCTCCCATACTTCTTCATATCAGTCGAGGTACGCACTATCTACCGTTTACAATTTAACTAAGAAAATGCTGATTAACACAATGTTTTCTCCCAAATCACTAAAAGCCCACAAACATAAAGTCTGTGGGCTTTCAGGGTCATCTCTTCGAGACATAGCCGCCGCTTCAGCGGCAGATTTCACTCCCCGAGTAGGGCTCGAACCTACAACAACTCGGTTAACAGCCGAGTGCTCTACCTGTGATTGATATGCAACCGGAAAGTCTGTTCTTTCTACCTGATTTCGTATCTCTTCATTTTTGTCGTCCCTGTTTCAGTCACCTTACCATCACTCACTAACAGCTTCAGCAAGTTTCTTGTCCTCGTTCTTCCAATCCCCAGCCAAGCAGCTACTTCCTCTACTTTATATTTCATGTTTGGCTGCATTTTACTTAAAATTGTTTCCTTTTGCATCTGCGTTTTTTCTGTCACTTTTTTTCTGTCACTTTTTTCTGTCACTTTTTTTCTGTCGCTTTTTTGTGATGCTTTTATGGATTCTGTGCTGACAAATGATAATTTTAAAATTGTCCTGTCAGGAGAATATTCTTCTATCACCTGTGGTTCAATCCATCCCTGACTCTCCCAAACAGAATAAATATCCGGCACGCCGCTTCCTGCGCGTTCACCGATGCCAATCATATTAAACATTTTCATCAGCGCCTTATTCCTTGGATCAGAAATCCCTCCCTTCAGCATTTGCTTTTTCCCGGTACGAATACCGCCCGGATTTTCCAGCACAATACTGTCTAACTCTTTCTTAATGACAATACCTCTAGGCAGATAAAAATCCGTATTTACAATGCAATTTGCCAGTGCCTCCCTGATTGCCTTATGAATTTGCGTATCATCTACCCGGACTATCCCCTCCAACTTGAAAGGCACTTTAATGTCCTTCACTAATTTCCCATACACACGAAAAAAGAAATCAAACAAGTTTCCGGACCAATCTCCCGAACTGGACTGTATACGGTCAGTCCAACGGATTTCCGGATCTAACAGCTCCCTGAAATCAAGAAAATATTCCGGGTATTCATATAATATCTTATATTCATCTCCAAACATCAGCAGACCTGCCGCAGTTGGGTGTAATAAACCGTCTGTTCGGAACAGTTTTGCCGCGCCAATTCTCTCCAAATAATCTGCATCTCCCAGCTGCTCCCAAACATGATCCCTTCGATATGCCATATGTCGGTTACGATATGCATGTACTGTCTCCATATTGAACACATCCATCTGCATATTTTCAAGCAATTTCATGTCCATAGTATCATCTGTCTGATCACGCAACATTGCTTTTACTTCATCAAATGTACAATGATAATCCCCTTCCCCGTTTCTCCGATATGTCCCTTTGAACATATCTCCTCCGGTATATATAGGTTTCTGTCCCCTCTTTGCCGCCGGAACATGAACCGCCATAATCGTATCCTCTCCCACCTGATACATCTGAATATCCTGCTCTGACAAGAGATTATGACTCACCTTCTGCGGATTGTTAATGTTATTCCAAAAATCTTTTAGCAGCTTTCCCTCTCCCTGCAATCCCGTTGTATGCCAGCTCCCATCCTCATTTTCTTCTACACCAAGAATAATCACGCCGCCATAGCAATTAGCAAATGCAGAATAGGTACTCCACAAAGAATCCGGCAAACCATTTCTGGCTCTCTTGACCTCACGGCGGTTATCCTCTCTATATTCACTAAACTTAGATAATTCAAACATTACAGGATACCTCTCTCCCAAAATTACACATCAAAAATTTCTTTATAAGGATGATGACTACGCCCCTCTTTCTTTCCTCCTCTCCAAACTTTCATACCATTTTTTTGAATAATATCTTCCGGCACATACCTTAAAATCTGTGCTACAGTAGCATTTGTCAGATATGACACTTCATCCAATGTACATCCACATTTACACATATTATAAATAACAATTGCGCGCATTTTCTGCGGTGTAAGTGTATTTATTCTTTCATTTTCCTTGTCCATTGCTTTTATGTCTTCATCAAACACTGCATTTACTGTGTCTTTTTTTGCTGGCAAATATTTTTCGCCTTTCCTGATAACATTAATTGCAGTCGGTTTAACTCCTTTTTCCTTATACTCCCGCTGTTTTTCTCTTAAACACTTTGCAAGTTTTTCCACCATTGGATACTTCTTCCCCTCTAATTCAAAGCAACAATGCTCATAATCCACACTCGTCCAAGGAATTGAAAAAAATTTTACAATCAGGGCTCGATCAAATCCATAATATGCACACAAAATAAAAATCATAATCTTAGACGGCTTATTTTGTTCTTCCAATCCGCTAAGAATAACTTTCATTTCCTGTAAAGATAATACTTTTTCCGCAATGTCACTGCTGTTCTCTCCTGATTCAAATACAATTGTTGCACGTTCCAACAATCTACTCATTCTATTTTCTTTAATATAACCACTCTCGCAAAGATCTTTAAACATTGCACCTATATGCGCACATTTTGCTTTTGGGATTTGCCCCGAGTAGGGTCTTCCAAAAGGTCTGTCCCTCTTTAGAAATTCAATCACATCTTTTTCAGAAACTTCTTCTAATGACTGATGTCTTCCTCCAGCATATTCAATATATATTTTATTATTTTCTGCATAATCATCAAAAAAATTATACAATGTATTTTCGTATCGTTCCCGACTGCTTTTTGATAACCTATGTAAGGAAAAGAAATAAGCAATATCTCTATAATAATTTGTCACTCTGCTGTCAAATATTTTTTCTTTTGATAAATATTTGATATATTTTTCATTTTTACCCCTTTGCTTCCCGACTGCAATATTAATTCTTAGCACTACTTTTTCCGCAACATCTATGCCTGCGCTAGCTGCAATATTAACCAATAAAATCTCACGCCCATTTGTCAATATTCCCCACGAACTCTTCTCTCTGGACAAATAATCTATCAACTGTTGTAAGTCATCATCATCCAAGTCCCTCTTCGGATCGTATTTTTTTGTTTCAACAATTAATTTTTCTCCTTCTCGTATGTCAATCACAATATCTGCAAAACGATTACGATTTTTAGACGGCATTCTTTTTTCCCAATGCATACTACTGCGTTCATATCCCAAACAGTCTTCTAATAACCATAAGATTACTTGATTGCTCAAATCATCTTCACTCTTTCTTTCACTTTCTTTTTCAAATTGTATTAATTTCCCCCTTAATTGCTTTATAACAGTATTCACCAATCTTCTCCGCCTTTTATTTTGTTTTCTTTTACTATTTGACTTGATTTTATGTATGCATACTATCATATACCTATATTTTTATCAATAATTATCTGCTAACTTCTTCTGATTCTTTATATTATGTCTTCTGTATCAAAAATCCCACAAACACAAAGTTTGCGGAATTTCTTGCCACCATTCTTTCGGTGTTTTGCGCCGATCCTGCGATTTTGTTTTTGCTCCACAAGCAAGGCTCGAACCTACAACAACTTGGGATAAACCTAGTGCACTGACACGTTCATAATTTGACTAATGACTTGCCTAAATTTCCATCTGCTGCGTTGTTGTCGGTCAACGATGCCACCGCATCGCCTCCCTCCGCCGCCTTGCAGAGTGGAAATTTATCCTTCGTCATTAGTTCAAAAATGAACATGTCAGCACACTAGTGCTCTGCTAACGATGGATATGCAACCATAAATAATAAATCAGAGATTATCTTTTCTTACTCGCAATCCCTTACTCTATTTATGAGATTGCCGTGGTGCTATTACGGTAATGAGGGGGCTTGTATATCCCCTCCCTTTCTCTGGGGAACGAAATCCAGAACAGCCGCAACATCTTCTTTCCAGACTCAAACTCCCGCTCCGCAATGAATTCCACGAAATCTCCGTCATTTCTGTGCGTCCACTCCAGCGGGAACACATTTGCACCCTGCCGTTCCCATCACTACTCTGAACATAGGTCAAAGACTTTTTTCATCCCCCTCAAAAATACTTAAGTCTGTAAAATCGTCAGTTGAGTTTGCAAAACATCTTCTCAAATAATCTGTTCCACCATCAACAGAACAGCACCCACAACTGCAAGTTGCAAAGTTATGACGATATGTCGATTCAATAACATCTCCACAGCGATTACATTTTATCATGTTTCTAATTATCTTTTGCAAAGTTCCACCGCCCTGTCATCCTTTTTATTTTCCCTGTCTATTATAAGCCATTGACACGGAAATTGCTATTACAACTACGACAGTTCCTATCTCATGTTACTGTCAAGTAAACATTGGCAACTTTTTTCATACAGATTTTTCTGATATTGGGATGCCTTCATTATTCTCACGGTTTCACTTCTTAAAATCCCGCCGTGGCAAGCAGTTTCCTTCTCTCTCCCTGTATCTTTCCATCGCCACACGGACAACCACAGGAGGTAACAGGGCTTTCCGGCTCCCCCGTCCGAACTCATCAATCCCATAGCAGCAAAGGATTTGAGAGGCACTGCCGTATTTACAGAGATAGAAAAAGCGCTTATCTTTCGATAAAACGCCTTGTTCCTGTTTCAGTTACTGTCGATCCTGCGTCATGACACCCTAACCTCAGTATGCAACGCAATCCCTGTCTGTTTTCGGTTAACATCTCACTGCCTGTTTTTATCGGTATCTGCCTGTTTCTGATTTTATATTGCTTCTTCTGAAAGTACAAAATCCCACAAACACTAATGTTTACGGGATTTTTCCAACTCCCCGAGTAGGGCTCGAACCTACAACAACTCGGTTAACAGCCGAGTGCTCT
>CAZAMX010000219.1:0-4743 GCA_964486095.1 uncultured Acetatifactor sp.
CATAATTGCGGCGCTGGTCTTTTTTGCCTTGGTGGCAGGCATGGCTGCCATGGGAGAAACGGAAGGAGCGTCGGCGGATCTTTCCTTTAGCGTCGGAAATATGCTGGTTCTCTTTGTGGTGGGCGTGATTACCTCCGCGACGATGGTAATTCCGGGGGTCAGCGGCTCCATGGTGCTGATGCTGATGGGATTTTATAAGCCTGTGCTTTTAACCATTACTAATTTTATTACGGCGCTGGTACATTTGGATATGAACGGGATTCTGGCCGGATGCGGCATATTGATCCCCTTTGGTATCGGAGTGGTGGCAGGAATTTTTGCAATCGCCAAGGTAGTGGAGGTTGTATTTGACAAATATCCGCTGTATGCCTACTGGGCAATTATTGGCCTGATTGTGGCATCTCCCGTGGCGATTGTGCTGATGAATCTGAAGGTTTTTTCACAGATGACGGTTTTTAGCGCAGTGACCGGAGTGATCGCATTGGCAGCAGGCTTAGTTATAGCTATGAAGCTGGGGGATTAGTATGCAGGAAATGTATCGGGACTTTGCGGCGGTGTATGATACCTTTATGGACAACACACCCTATGAATTTTGGGGAGAGCGGCTGGACGGACTAATCAGAAAATACGGCGTATCCAGGCCCGAACGGGATGCGGAGGATGTTATGGAGTCCGAGCGTAACCTGGTGGTAGATTTGGGGTGCGGTACAGGTACGCTGACAGAACTGATGTACCAAAAAGGATATGATATGATCGGTGTGGACAGATCGGAGTCCATGCTGAATGCTGCCATGGAAAAGAAGGACAAAAGCGGTTCGGAGATTCTTTATTTACAGCAGGATATGAGGGAGCTTGATTTGTACAGCACGGTGGGCACCGTGTTCAGCGTCTGTGACTCCTTAAATTATATTTTGGAGGAAGAAGAGCTTTTGACGGTATTTTCTCTGGTGGAAAACTATCTTTTCCCGGGCGGAATCCTGATTTTTGATTTTAATACGGATTATAAGTACCGTGAAGTTATCGGGAATGCCACCATTGCGGAGAACCGGGAGGACTGCAGCTTTATCTGGGAAAATTTATATGACATAGAGGAAGAGATCAATGAGTATGATCTAACCTTGTTTGTGCGGGAGACGGACGGCAGATTCCGGCGGTTTACGGAGACTCACCTCCAGCGTGGTTATACGCCGGAGCAGATCAGCAGCCTGGTCGAAAAGGCAGGCTTAAAAATACTGGAAATGACAGACGCGGACACAGACAAGGAGCTGAGGCCGGAAAGTGAGCGGGTGCTGGTGGTGGCACAGAAAAGAAGGTAATGATGGAAGATTGTATTGTACGGGCGACTGCCGCAGATGCGCAGATACGTGCATTTGCCTGCAGTACCAGAGATATGGTGGAGACAGCAAGGCAGATTCACAATACCAGTCCTGTGGTGACGGCAGCATTAGGACGGCTGTTGAGCGCAGGGGCCATGATGGGCAGTATGCTGAAGGGGGACAGGGATCTGCTTACCCTTCAGGTGAAGGGTGACGGACCGGTGAAGGGTTTGACGGTGACGGCGGATTCTCAGGGAAATGTAAAGGGCTATCCGGAGGTGCCGGATGTGATCCTGCCTGCAAACCATTTGGGCAAGCTGGATGTGGGAGGGGCCGTAGGACAGGGTTCCTTAAGCGTTATTAAGGATATGGGCCTGAAGGAGCCCTATGTGGGACAAACCTTATTGCAGACAGGCGAGATTGCCGAAGATTTGACCTATTATTTTGCGGCGTCGGAGCAGGTCCCGTCTTCAGTGGGCCTTGGGGTGCTGATGAATCGGGATAATACCGTGAAGCAGGCAGGGGGCTTTATCATCCAGCTGATGCCTTTCGCGGAGGAAGGTGTGATCAGCAGGCTGGAGCAGAATCTCAGCCGGGCAGAGTCTGTGACGGCTATGCTGGAGGATGGAAACGGGCCGGAGCAGATGTTGGAGTTTTTGCTGGACGGACTGCATCCCGCAATAACGGATACCGGGAAGACTGCTTTTTTGTGCAGCTGTGACAGGCAAAGGATCGAAAAGGTTTTGCTCAGTCTGGGAAAGCAGGAGATCAGGGACATGATCGAGGAAGGACAGGAGATAGAGGTTAACTGTCATTTCTGTAACTCCCATTATAAATTCAGTATTGCCGAATTAAAGGAGCTGTACCGGCAGAGCGGTGGGGACATTTAACCCGCAGAAGGGAAGAGCCTTCTGCGGGCCGGAAATAGTACATTACAAGCAGACTGTGAAAGGTACCGTGCGGTGTCACCGGGAGGCGGATGCTTTATTCAGAGAGCTTTGAATGGCCTCCAGCAGGACAAGTGAGGTATATTTGCTGTCGGAAGAATAGGTTACGCCTTCCAGCGTCTGTAACTGGTAGACCTGGCTGCAGATCGCCTCAAAGGTGGGCTCCAGCAGGGGATACATGGTGGTGATGGCGTCGTTTAGGTTTACCATACGGATGGAGGTAATGGAATTCTCATCCACGATGACTTCCACATCAATGGACTGGTTTCCCAGTATCAGCTCGGTGGTGTATACGCCGGGTATGTAGAGAGCATCGGAGCCGGCGGCAGTCGATCCGTCTTCCGAGGCGGCGGGGCTGTCCGGGGCAGAGCTGTCAGGGGCTTTCTCCCTGTCCGGCAGGAACATCATGATAAGAAGCACAATGAACAGGATCCCCAGAGCTGCGAAGATCGCAGTATAAATCAGCTCCTTCATGTGAAGTACGACGATTTTTGTTTTAGCGCTCATTTATATTCCCCTTGATTGTCATGAATTTTCTTTATAATATGTATGAGGGGAAGCATAAGTTTATGCTAAGGATTTCTCATTGACAAGCGGGCGTTACATTGCTATGATAAGTTTCAGGACAAGGGCGTTCTATGTTGGGATAGGACTGCCCTTGTATTGCTTATGAACGGAGGTCATATGATGAAAAACTATACAAGGGAAGATGTTTTGAAGCTTGCCAGGGACGAGGATATTGAGTTTATCCGACTGCAGTTTACGGATATGTTCGGCAATCTTAAGAACATTGCGGTTACGGCAAGCCAGTTGGAGAAAGCGCTGGATAACAAGTGCATGTTTGACGGTTCCGCCATAGACGGCTTTGTGGGGATCGAAGAGTCGGACATGTATTTGTATCCGGATCTTTCCACTTTGGAAATATTCCCCTGGAGGCCTCAGCAGGGCAAGGTGGCGCGAATGATCTGCGATATTCACCGGCCGGACGGCAGGCCTTTTGACGGAGATCCGCGGGTGGTGTTGAAAAAGGCTATTGCAGATGCTGCAGAGCTGGGATATACCTTTGAAGTGGGCCCTGAGTGTGAGTTTTTTCTTTTTAATACAGACGAAAACGGCATGCCTACCGTTAAGACCCATGAGCAGGCGGGGTATTTTGATATTGGTCCTTTGGACGGCGGGGAAAACGCCAGACGGGACATTGTGATGACGCTGGAGGATATGGGCCTGATTATCGAAGCATCTCATCATGAAATGGCGCCTGCCCAGCATGAGATTGATTTGCGCTATGACGAGGCGCTTTCTGCCGCCGACAATATTATGACCTTTAAGCTGGCGGCACGTACGATTGCAAAGCGTCATGGCCTGCATGCCACCTTTATGCCCAAGCCCAAGTACGGTGTCAACGGCTCCGGAATGCACATCAATATGTCCCTGCACAAAGACGGAAGGAATATTTTTCGGGATGAGGAAGATGCCAATGGTTTGAGCAGGGAGGCCTATTACTTCATCGGCGGTATCATGAAGCATATAAAGGGGATGGCGGCAGTGACAAACCCCCTGGTAAATTCTTATAAAAGGCTGGTTCCGGGTTTTGCCGCTCCGGTCTATATTGCATGGAGCGCTACGAACAGAAGTCCTTTGCTTCGGATTCCGGCAGAAGGGGCAAGGCTGGAGCTTCGAAGCCCGGATTCCGCAGCCAATCCTTACCTGACACTTGCGCTTTGCCTGAAGGCGGGGCTAGACGGAATCATTAATAAAATTGAGCCTCCCGGGAGTGTGGACTGCAATATTTACACCATGACCGATCAGGAGCGGGAAGCGTTGAATATAGAGAATCTGCCCGGGACTTTGATAGAAGCTGTGGATGCCATGAAAAATGACAGGTTCATTTTAGAGGTGCTGGGGGAGCATATAGCAAAAAGCTATATTGCGGCAAAGGAAAGTGAGTGGCAGAAATATCGCGCATATGTTTCGGAGTGGGAGATACAGGAATATTTGTACAGATATTAGTCTACAAATTTCATAGATTGCTTGTACCGCCGGGAGGTGGGTGTTTGACAAATATTATAATAGCGCTGCCAAGGCTTGAGGATGCCAGGGGCATCAAAAATGTCCTGGTGCGGGGCGGCTTTACGGTTACCGGCATCTGTACCGCAGGGACTCAGGCGATCAGTCTGGCGGACGGCCTGCATGACGGCATTATACTGAGCAGCTATAAACTGACAGATATGATATATTCGGAACTTTATGAGTGCCTTCCACCGGGGTTTGAGATGCTGCTGATGGCATCCGACCACCTGCTTGGCCAGTGTGAGGGAAGCGGAATCATGTGTCTTTCCATGCCCTTAAAGGCCGGAGACCTGTTGAGTACTATGGGTATGATGGCGGAGACGATAGAGCGCAGACGCAGGAAGGCCAGGCTGGAGCCAAAGAAAAGAAATGCCGCAGAGCAGGAGAAGGTACAGGAGGCGAATGAGCTT
>CAZAMX010000220.1:0-4728 GCA_964486095.1 uncultured Acetatifactor sp.
AAGGCTCTTCCACTTCCTTTAAGTGCTGGAGCAGACGAATGTCATTGCTCATCTTGTGGGCGGATGCCGCAATGCCTGCCAGCACATTTGCCACCCTGGTATCCACCTTTCTGGAATAGGTCTGGCCGGATACGGGGAAACACTCTTTAAAGCCCATTTTCACCGCAATCATGGGATCAATCTTGTCAATGGTCTCCTGATCACCGTCAAAGAGCTCCAAAAAGGAAGCCTGAGTGCCCGTGGTTCCCTTGGAGCCCAAAAGCTTCATATTTCCCAGTACATGCTCCAGGTCCTCCAAATCAAGATAAAATTCCTGCAGCCACAGAGCAGCCCGCTTTCCTACGGTAGTAGGCTGGGCCGGCTGGAAATGGGTAAAGGCAAGGGTGGGCTGGCTTTTATATTTCTCTGCAAAGTCGGCCAGCTCCGCAATCACGTTCACCAGCTTTTTTTTCACCAGCTTCAGGGCCTCCGTCATGATGATAATGTCCGTATTATCCCCCACATAGCAGGATGTGGCTCCCAGGTGGATGATGCCCGCTGCTTTGGGACACTGCTGCCCGTATGCGTAAACATGACTCATCACGTCATGCCGTACTTCTCTCTCTCTGGCCTTTGCCACATCATAATTAATATCCTCCGCATGGGCCTTCAGCTCCTCGATCTGTTCGTCGGTGATCACCGGCCTGCCGTTCTGGGACAGCCCCAGCTCCTTTTCCGTCTCCGCCAGGGCAATCCACAGCCGCCTCCAGGTTTTAAATTTCATATCCGGAGAAAAAATGTACTGCATCTCCCTGCTGGCATAACGTTCGGATAAGGGACTCTCATATCTGTCCGTACTCATAATCAGTGCCTCCTTCATTTTACATGAATCTGTTTCTCTATTGCTCAAATTTCCCACGAATATCCTCCGTGGGCACTTCCTTGGGATACCTGCCCGTAAAGCATCCTCTGCAGATGCCCAGTCCGCTTACAATCTCTTCCAGCCTCTCCGATACCGCTTTCCCCATGGGACTCTTTGTATCGCTGGCCGCAATGCCACAGCTTTCCTGCCGCGGTGCTGCAGGGCAAGGAGCCCGTAATAGATGGCTGCCGACACATCCCGGCCTTCAAAGTCATAGGCCCCAAATACACCGCACTCTTCTTTCAGCTTGTCATTGTTGTTCATCCGGATTTACTTTCCTTTTCTCCAACCAAATCATCATAGCCCACCCCCAGGCAGAAGTCAATAAAGAATCGTTACTCCACATCATACTTATCCACCATGGCAAGGATCTCTCCCGCATAAGCAGGATACTTGTTTACAATGTCCATAACCTCTTTTCTTGCGGTGTCCGCCACGCCGTTGTTGTATTCCATCTGTTTGCGCAGCGCCTGACGCCTTAAAATCAGCGCATGACGTATCTCTACCATCTCCCGGGGATCCAGCAGCGCCTGAAGCTGGCTTACCCACCTCTCCGGACTGCCAACCCGATAATTACTCATTTTTTCCACCAGCAGCTTCTGGAAATATTCGGTTTTGGCCTCCGCCTCCGCAAACTCCTTGCGCTCTTCCTTTTCCTGCTGATACTGTATCCAAAGCTTTTCCAGCGCCGCCGCGCTTTCCGTGTCATACTTGATACGCAGATACTCCTGAAGATTTTTATTGTTCACATAGCGGATCTTAACCTTGTTCTGCAGCTGGATCAGCTTGTTCACAGCCCGCTCCACCCGGCCCAGCTCCTTTTCACTGTCCGTATACCTGGCAAACAGAACCGCCACTGCCACCACCACGGCTCCCGACGCCAAAAGGTAGCCCATCTTTGTATCCATTTCAAAGGCAAACTGCAGAATAACCAGCAGCACCATGCAAATGGTAAAAGCCGTAATAAAAATCACCGACATACCACGGAAATTGTTCATCATGGTTTCCAGCTCCAGACGGCGGTACTCATAAGCACTCCGCTCCCTGTCCAGACGCTTTAAGTCCTGACGCACCAGATTTCCGTAGCGCTCACATTCCTTTAGCTTATCAATTCCCTCCTGGATCTCGTTTTCCTGCTTGCGCATCTGATAATATTCATTATCGCCCATGCGGTTTTCTTTTCCCCGGTAGCGCTCGCATTCCTGCTCTTGAAAGAGTAGCTGCCTGGCAATCTTGTTCAGACCTTCCCTTTCCTGTTCAGGAAGGGCTTCTATCTCTTCCATATCCGTGAGATATGAGGTCACCTGAGCATACTCCCCTGTCAGCAGGTGAATCTCTCTGGCCGCTTCCGCCATCTGCTCCAGGCAGTTGGTAATATAACGGCTTCGCTGCTCTTCATCCTGAAAATCCACATCCGTCCTGTCATAGACAAGATTTTCCCAGTCATCCGCGATTCCTTCCCGCTCTCTTTTTTTCCTTCTCTTAAACAACCTGCTCCAAAATGCCATTTTTTACCCTTTCACACAGTTCAATCGGCAACGCTTTTACGATACCCGTCCTTTAATATCTGAGTTATCCGCTCGTTTTCTTCATAATACTTCTGTTTTCCGTCCCCTGCTCTTAATTCCCTGTGGTGATACAGCCGCAGATACTCCGGCTGCCGCTCCCATTCATCCGTCAGCCGCTCCATATCCTTCTCCAGCTCCAGCGTCAGCTCATACCCCTCCGGATTCTCCGCCGCAAAGGATACATACTCGCTTTCCGTCAGCACCATTCTCTTGGCCGCCAGATAATCCCGATAAAAATCCCGTCTCGCTTCCAGCTCGTAAGCCTTTTTAAAACACTCCGCCGCCTTCTCGTAAATCATAAGGCCTGCCAGGGCCACGCCCTTATTATGCCAGATCAGGGCCAGACATTCCGCGGCGGGAAGGGGCTCCCCTTCCTCCACGTTTTCCTGCCATTTCCCGATCAGATTGTCGTAAGCCTTCACCGCCACATTATATTTCTTCTTTTTCACCAGATAATCCACCTGGCTTTTTTTCTTTTCAACGCTGCTTAATCCCGCTCCCTGCTTTAAAACCTGTTCCGTTTCTTCCACGGCCGCCTTATCGTAGAGACCCACATAATTTAAGATCACCCCCACAAAGGCGCTTAAAGAACCCTGCTTATGGACCATGGGATGAAGCGCCCTGACCAGATCCTTCAGACCGCATTCCTTCTCGATCCAGTCCAGCAGCGCATCCTCCATTACGGAAAAATCCAGTAGAAAAGCATTTTCCTTTAAAATAAAGCACAGCTCTTCCATGCAATAGACATTGATCTCAATCCCCGGCACGCAATATGGAGTTAAAGCATAATTTCCCACGCAGACACTTGCGCCCATAACTGCCTCCTAGAATAATTCTATGGTTTCCCGCCAGACCCTTCCGGCCGCCGGCCGGATCTCACCGAAACCTTCATCCTCTATCTCCACGGCAAGAATATCCTCCGCTTCCATGTAAAATCTTCCCAAAAGCCTTGTAATCGGCCCCGGAACGTCATCCATAAGAATCTGGGCCTGCTTGCCGCTGCCCCCGGTCAGAGGCGTGATTGTCAGCCAGATCTCATTACAGTCCTGCAGATAAAACTCCAGCTCCGTTTCCGCCTCATACCAGTTGACACCGGCGTCCAGCAGTGCATAATAGGAGGGCTCTCCCTGACGCAGGATCTCCATGCCGATATTGGCCTTCAGCTTGTCCCGGCTTAAAAATACATATTTCTTTTCGGCTTCCCCTTCGTTCAGCCGCTCCTGCATTCCGAAGACGGCCCCCTTGCTGAAAAGGTTATTTCCCTGAAATACTCTGCGTTTTCTACAGAAGTAACGAAGAGATTCTTTCATCCACTCCTGTTCAAACCCCTCGCCGATCAAAAAAACACTTCCGATCAACTGTCCTTCCAGCACGGAACCGGCCACACTTAAAAGTGTTCTGTCCAGCTCCTGCTTTTCACTCTCTTCCAGCTCCTCCGGCTTCTTTATCGGCGGGAAGGGGAACGAACTTTCTTCAATAAATACTGCCACAGGGGTAGTCCGCCGGTTGCATTCCATCCTGTACACCCTGACCTGATCCTTCTCCCTGGTCAGAAGCACGGACTGATATACCAGCAGTTCCTCCGGCTGACAAAGCATATAATTGTAATAGCTTTCCATATGGCTCTGAAAGGCAATTTTGTCTGTCTTTAAATGAAGTCCTCCCACTACCTGCCCCAGCACCTCCAGCATTCGGTGATCCAAAATCTCACAGGTAATCATCAGTGCCGCTATTTTTTCGGAAGGTCCCGCCTGAGACAGCAGGCCAAGGCTGCGCTTGAAAAACAGCGTCAGCAGCGCCACCGGGTCCAGGCTTTCGCCGTCAATCAGCACCGGCTCCCCCGCAAGAGCCAGCTGCAAAAGATCCTCCACCAGGATTCCCTGCTGCTCCGCTCCGTAGCGCAGCGCTTCTCTTCCGTAAAACCACTGGTTTATCCCCTTCCGTTTACAAAGGACCGTAGGTATATTATAATGCTCCGTCCCTGCTATCTGGGAAAGGGTTTCCACCTCGCCGGAATCGGAGAGGCTGTAGCTGATCTGCGAAAATTCGTTTCCCAGATCATACCCTACGATGAGCTTTCCACTGTTTAATAATCCCATGTCAATACCCCTTGCTCCGTCCGCTACTTCACTTCAAACAGCTTGCCGTTTAAAAACTCTTTCCTGTAATATTCCTCCAGGAGATGATCCATAGTGTCAAAATCCTCAAGCGAATTTCTGATTACAATATCATTCACCAGATAATACCGGCTCTCCGCCT
>CAZAMX010000221.1:0-4674 GCA_964486095.1 uncultured Acetatifactor sp.
AAAGAACGGACAAAAATATCTCGAGGAGATACAGTCCAGCCATTATCGACTGACTTGGGTCGCTGAAAACGGAGATGTTATATACGATACGCAGTCTGATGAGCAACAGATGGAAAATCATGGGGACAGGGAGGAAATAAGGCAGGCATTACAAAGCGCAGAGGGGAAAAGCTCACGTTATTCCACAACGCTTTTGGAAAAAACACTTTACTGTGCAAGACGGCTGGAGGATGGCTCGGTACTGAGGATTTCCGTCAGCAGCGTTACGGTATGGGTGCTTGTTTGGGGAATGACACAGCCGATTTTAATTGTGCTTGTCGTAACACTTATTTTATCAGGAGTATTGGCGAGCCGGATTTCCAAGCATATTATGGAGCCGCTAAACAGCCTTGATCTAGAAAAACCGTTGGAAAACGATACTTATGATGAGTTGGCTCCTTTGCTGAACCGCATCAATAAACAGCACAGGCAGATTGACATGCAGCTGGCGGAGCTGCAAAGGAAAAATGATGAATTTGCACAGATCACGCGAGGCATGACGGAAGGGCTTGTTCTTTTGAACGAGAACAATATTATACTGAACATAAATCCTGCCGCGCTGAAATTGTTTCATGCAAAGGCGTCTTGTGTGACGAAAGATTTTTTGACTGTGGAAAGAAGTCATGCCGTCAGCCATGCAATACAGGAGGCTTTTTCCGGCGGACACAGTGAAATCCGCTTGGAGCGGGAGGGAAAAGAATATCAGCTCCATGTGAACCGCATTGAGTCAAACGGTTCCGTGATCGGGGCGGTTGTGCTTATCTTTGACATAACGGAAGCGGCTTTTGCAGAGAGAAACAGGCGGGAATTCACGGCCAATGTATCACACGAACTGAAAACTCCGCTGCAATCTATCATGGGAAGTGCTGAGTTAATGGAAAACGGCCTTGTGAAAGCAGAGGATATGGCACGTTTTGTAGGACATATCCGCACGGAGGCGGGGAGGCTTGTAACGCTGATTGATGATATTATTCGTTTATCAAGGCTGGATGAGGGATGTGATATGCCTTTTGAAAATGTCGATTTATATGAAGTTGCAGATGACGTGGTAGCCGGGCTGGCAGGTACGGCAGCGGCAAAGAACATTGAAATCATTTTAACCGGGGAAACAGTCAAGGTAAAAGGGGTTCAGAGACTTTTGACAGAAATTGTTTTTAACCTTTGTGATAATGCCATCAAGTATAATAAAGACGGCGGGACAGTGGAAGTTTCCATAGGCAGACAGGAAACGAAAGCCGTGATTACCGTAAAGGATTCCGGAATCGGTATACCGCCTGAGCATCAGACAAGGATATTTGAGCGGTTTTACCGTGTGGACAAGAGCCGTTCTAAGGAATCGGGCGGAACAGGTTTAGGACTTTCTATTGTAAAACATGCCGTACAGTATTTAAATGGTAAAATAGATCTGCAGAGCCGTCCGGGAGAAGGGACAACCATACAGGTTTCTTTTCAGGAAGCCATAGATGATGCGGTACAGAGTTTCTGATAATCATTTACAATTTACAGGTAATAATGGTAAAATAAGAGCCATGGGCAGGTGCTGCCGGTGGCTCTTTAAAATGAGGATGACGGGAATGAGTGACAATAATCAGGAAATACTGAGAAAAAAGCCGAAAATGATTCTGTTTGATTACGGGCAGACATTGGTAGATGAAGAGGAATTTGGATTTAACGGAGTGAAAGGGACTGCGGCAGTTCTGCAATATGCAGTCAAAAATAAATATAACAGGTCCGCGGAGGAAGTTCAGGCATACGCAGACCGCCTGAATCAGGAATTGGGGCGGTTTGACCCTGCAAGGCGGCACCTGTTCCAGGTGGAAATGCCGAACCACATGTTTACAAAATATCTGTATGAGTCCCTGGGAATCGAGCTGTCAATCGGACCGGAAGAGATCGACCGCGTATTTTGGGATGAGGCGGCGCCGGGAAGACCTACGGAAGGAATAGAGGATTTTCTGCTTTTTCTGAAAGAAAATCAGGTGCGCACCGGAGTGATCAGCAATATATCCTATTGCGGGAATGCGGTGATGCAAAGGATAAACAGCTGTATTCCGAAAAATTTCTTTGAATTTATTATTGCTACCAGCGAATATATGTATCGCAAGCCAAACCGGCGGATTTTTGAGCTGGCCCTAGAAAAAGCGGGACTGGAGGCGGCTGATGTATGGTACATAGGGGATCAGTATCAATGTGACATTGTGGGAGCAGCCAATGCGGGACTGTTTCCGGTATGGTATCTGGGGGCGACGAAGAGGCAGGAAGAACCGGTGGAGGGAGTCCTTACCATCCGGCACTGGCGTAAGCTGCAGGAGTGTCTTTTATAAATTTTGTGAAATCATGATTGCCTTACATAATGAGGGATGACTATGAACGGGATTTTCCGCGATATATTTCGTGCGGTTCATGAGGGGAAATGGTTAAGCATAGAATATCATAACAAAGAAGATCAACAGACAAGGTATTGGATTGGAATCCGGGACATTGATGTACGTAATCGAACACTTGCCGTGGAAGGGCTTCATCTTGGGCATTATACGGTGGGGGCATTTGATAGAATAATGATAGATTCCATACAGGCATCCCAAATTATTGAAGGCTCCTTTTACCCGGTCAATAATGAGCTGGTCAGGGACATATATTTGAATCCCCATAAATATAATACCTTATTTGATAATACAGCAAATCTGAAAATATTAAGTTACCTTGAACAGTGCAATCGCATGGACTGTGTGCCTTATCAGTCAGATTTCAGTTTGATTCGTTATTTGGACCAGGACAGCATACAGGGCGAATTATATCAGTTGAATTCGGAGCAGTTTCAGACGATTGTCAAAAAGTTTCAGTATCAGGCAGATGAGGAAAAGCGATTAGAGGGCGGGCTGAGAATCAGGCAGCTGGCAATGAATGTATTGAGTGTACATATGGCGAAGGGGCTGTATGTATTAGCTTACCGAAATCTGAATTTAGATGTGAAACAACGCGCATTACGTCCGGATACTGAAATTACCATTTGTACGGAATTTACTATAAACGGGTCAAAGCAAAGTATCCGGCGTTTCCTGGACGCTGAGGAATATGAGTTATTAAGTGATTTTGCAGCAAATCAGGAAAAGATAAAAGACTGTATTATGAGCCGAATGTCTCAAAACGGCGGCAATGTGGATGACATGCCGCATATTATTGGCCTGGAAACAGATGTGGCCATTGATTTACACAGGGAATATCAGGCGATTATTAAGATGTATCAGGAGAAGAAGGTCCCTGTACCCATTAAGGCTTTTTTTGGCGATCTGCTGGAGCGCCCGCGGCGAACAGCCGCCTATCCCATTGCTCTGATTGATCAAAGAATCAATATGGATCAGCTGCTTGCCATTCATAATGCTATGAAATATCCGCTTGCATATATACAGGGGCCGCCCGGAACCGGGAAACCAATACGATCATTAATACGATTGTGACGGCATTTTTTAACGAAAGAACGGTGCTGTTTTCTTCTTACAATAACCATCCTATAAATGGTGTTTATGAAAAGCTGTCAACGATGAAATATAAGGGGCGTACGATTCCGTTTCCAATCCTGCGTCTGGGAAACAATGAGAAGACAAAGGAAGCGCTTGAGACGATAAAAAGGCTTTATGAAAGCGTACAGAAAATTAATGTGTTTGAAAGAACACTGGACCGGAATAAGGATGCCAGAAAAGAGAGGGCAAAACAGCTGTCAGGGTTGTTACGGCAGTATGAAGAGCTGTTGGATTTGAGAGAAAGAGAAGAGACGCTGGACCGGCTTCTTGATTATGAGAAGAAGCGGGGCGCTTCCCTGCAAATGCTGTCTTTTGAGGAAGATTTAAAAAACAGGCAGCGCAGTCAGATTAAGAAGGAGATTGCAGCAAAGGGTGAGATTTCAGAGACGGAGGCCCTTTCTTTATTAGACGGTCGGACGGAAGAATTAAAAGAATATCTGTTCTACATTTCGGCGGGCTATATCAAAAAGATCGGAGCGCCAAGAAATGAAGAATTGATGAAAATTTTGAAAATGGAGGATATGGAAAAGCAGCTCAACGCTTTTACGAAGTATCTTGGGAAGAAAGAGAACATAGCAAAGCTGCAGAAAATTTTCCCGATTATTGTTACGACCTGTATTTCGGCACATCGGCTGGGAGAGCCGGAACCGATGTTTGACATGGTAATTATTGACGAGGCGAGCCAGTGTAATCTGGCCGTATCCTTAGTGCCAATCGTGCGCGGTGAGAATCTAATGCTTGTGGGGGATCCGCAGCAGTTAAATCCGGTGATCCTTTTGGACGAAATGACCAATGAGAAGCTGAAGAAGCGTTACGCGGTAGCGGAAGAGTACGACTACCGGAAGAATTCTATTTATAAAACCTATCTGGCATGTGATGCAGTCAGCGATGAAACCCTGCTTCATCATCATTATCGCTGCCATGAGAGCATCATCGGGTTTAACAACCGAAAATATTATAATTCCCGGCTCAATATCAGATCCGAAAGCAGGGAAGAACAGCCGCTTGTGTATGTGGACATGCGGGAAGCGAGCGCGTATTATAAAAATACGGCGCCGGCAGAAGCAAGGGAAATTGCCAGATATGCTTCGTTAAACAGAGACAAAAATATCGG
>CAZAMX010000222.1:0-4663 GCA_964486095.1 uncultured Acetatifactor sp.
CATTTCAAAATAGAAGGATAGAAACAAAATACAGATCAGGATCATAATACCGCTGGATGATACCCCGTTAATCCTAAGCTCTTCCCTGCCAAAATAACGTGCCAAATTATAACCCAGCATGTCATAGGCCGCACAAATGATTACCACCAACAACCCTGCCACGGATAGCCTGCTCTCCAGCTTGGAAAATTTTAAATTCATCAGAAGCACCACCAGGAAAAACAGCAGGCCGCCAACCAGAATCGTCTGTATATACCTGAGCATTCCCGCCATATGTACAATATTAAAGGCGTGGAGCAATATCTCTGAAAAGACCGACAGCGTCTCTACCCCGAGAAAGACCCGGTAAATGATTTCCAGTGGTCTGCACTTTAAATTCATCACTTCCTCCCGCATATAGATCGTCAGCGGAATCGGAGCCAAATAAAGTGACAGATAATTTATCAGTGAAATGGAATAAAGCGGAATGGTAAAAACCTGCAAAATATTATAATAAGAAAGAGACCACAGCCCCATACAGACAGAAAAAAGAGAAATGCAGAAAAGCCGGATATATTTTGTGGAGAAAATAAGCGCAAACGATGTTATTGTACAGACAATCAATCCGAACAGGATCAAAAAGCTGCCGCAGAATAACGGAAGCCTGTTTTCGTTACCCAGGAGACGGTAAGAATCCTCCCACTCATAAATCATGACGGAATCCAGCTTTGTTATCACCTTATCCTCTGCCATAATAAGCTCTATCCGCAGGGTCTTTCCCTGATATTCATTGGGAAATTTTATAAACTGGTATCCGCTGCCAAGTGTCTTTCCCGCCGTCAGCCTGTCATGTCCATATTCGTAAAACTGCTCACCGTCGATATACATCCTGACGGCGTTATGCCTGATATAAAAGCGCAAAGCTCCCTCCACCATGCTCCATTCAGAAGGCAGCACACGCTGCATGGTAAGTGTATCTCCCTTCTTCACAGCAGGAAACCGAAAATCCGTCAGAACCACATTCTGATAACTATCGCCATTGATTGTAACATCCCAGCCATCATCCAAAACGACACATTCTGAGGCAGACGCATAATCCTGGGTAAGCAGACCGTCGATCTTACAAACCCAAAATACGATACTGACCAGGATAAACACGACCCACAGGATCCTCAGAACCGTTTTTTTAGGAACCGCCTTTTTCATATTTCCTGCCCTTTCCTTCCTCCTGGCCCGCCGCACAGACAATATAGTACATCCCCATTCTTCAACGGCTGGCCGCCATGCAGCATTTCCCCAGACCCACCCTCATCCGACAGTTGATGCAATGGTAGTAATAAAATACATCAGCATGCACATGTGCTTTTGCAGGACATGCACTGTTATATGGGGATTCGAACCCCGGAGGCCGTCCGTACCTCTGCCTGAAGGGTTTTCGGCACATTCTCTGCCGAGGGAGAATACATCCACCCTGCCGGATTACCAACTATACCGTTTAAAGCGGCCGTTTACAATAATTCCGTCGTCCAGTTCAGCTCCTGAATCAGTTCGTCACATTCCCGCAATTCCCTGGACAGCGCATCCACCTTTTTCTGAATTTCGGATACCGGCACCGTACTTTTAATCCTGATTTCCGAGTGCGTTATGCGCTTTACCTTACTGCTGGCGTTATCCAGAAAATCCCGCATGATCTGAATCCTGCTCCTTAAGCAGTCTCTGTGCGCCAGAAGCTCCGTTATGCTCCTGCCCTCACGGATGGTGCTGCTGTTGGTCAGATTAATCCTGGCGATCAATTCCTCCATTCTCCCCACGACCCTGTCCAACTCCGCCAGAAGCTCCTCCGGCGCCTCCGCCGGTTCCTCGCCCTCCTGCACCTTGGAATTAAGGTTCAGCCTGCTGCCCAGCTCCGACAGCTTCCTCTGCAGGTCCGCTCTTTCCGATAATGCTGTTGCCAGTTTCATATTTACACCCCCTATACCCGCCTCCGGCGGGCACTAATTTCAATATTCATGACAATAGAATTCAGCTTTGGAATTCTATTGTATGGAAGTTTGCTTCCAAACTTCCTCCTGTTCCGCCGCGCTGACGGCAATTATTGTACAGAAAAACTCGGAAAGGATCTGAAAAAGCATATCCTCTCCGAGCTAAAGCTTGTCATTACCAATATACCGCTTGCTCTTTCCTTATTCTCACAGCTTTCACCAGTCCTGCTTATATTGTACGGTTTTACAAATATTTTTGCAACCAGTTTTTTTGTGAGATTTATTCCCGCAGGTATCATTCAAGCAGTTTAAAAAGAAACCGTCAACTGCATTTTAAACTTTTCCTCACCATATACTGCATGCGGAATATCCTTCGGCATGATCAGCGTCTCGCCTTCAGTCAGGAAAAACACCTCGTCTCCAACGGTAAAACGTCCGGTTCCTTCCAGAACGGTTACCATTGCATCCCCGCCTGCGGCATGGGTGGAGATTTCTTCACCCTTGTCGAATGAGAAAATCGTCATGCTGACCTTATCATTCTGCACAAGCGTTTTGCTGACTACCTGGCCCGTCTGGTAGTCAATCTGGTCTTTCAGTTGTAATTTTGTCTGCTTTTCGATGTTTTTGTACATAATACATCCCCTTTCCTAATCATCAAGAATTTTTCCGTCAATGGATATGGTTATGGTCTGCCATGGAATAAATTTCCCGCTTTCCTGCAGGGCCTTTCTGGCAGCCATCTCAAGTCCGCCGCAGCAGGGAACTTCCATCCGCAGAATGGTCACACTTTTTATATCGTTATTCCTGATTATTTCCGTTAACTTTTCACTGTAATCAACAGCATCAAGCTTTGGGCAGCCAATCAGTGTGACCTTTCCCTTCATAAAATCCTCATGGACGTTTGCATGGGCATATGCGGTACAGTCAGCCGCAATCAGCAGTTTTGCTCCGTTAAAATAAGGGGCATTCACCGGGACCAGCTTAATCTGGCAGGGCCACTGGCCGAGCCGTGAAACTGCTGTGGGCGTGTGGGTAGGAGTGTCTGCCGTTTCTGAAGGCACTATTTGGCGCGCCTGTGTACCCGGGCAACCCGTATGGGGCGTTTTTACGTCCTGTTCCTTCATCTTCTTTTGCTTGGAAGCAAGAACGGCAGCTTCATCATATGCGGGTGCTTCCCGTTCCTCGAAGCTGATGGCACCGGTCGGGCACTCCGGCAGGCAGTCCCCCAGGCCGTCACAATAATCCTCACGGGTAAGCACGGCTTTGCCGTCAATGATTTCAATCGCTCCTTCGTGGCAGGCCGCAGCACATGCACCGCAGCCATTGCACCTGTTTTCATCTATTTTTATTATCTTCCTGATCATTCTGCATTCCTCCTGATTTTATAACATGTTCTGTCTTTTCTGCCTCAGCCAAAAGTTCAAGCATATCAGCCCGTCCTTGACTTTACGTTTCTGATTATACTATAATATTTTTCAGAAATATGTGGTTATAACCACAGAAATGAGGTTTTTCTTATTTTGAGTTTTATTTCCAAAACAGCCCTTTTTCAAGGATGCTCCGAGGAAGAGATCATGAATATGTCGAAGCATCTGGATTTTCGCACAAACAGTTATAGAAAAGGACAGGTAATTTTCGGTACGGGAAGCGTCGTGACAGATATTGGCCTTGTTCTTTCCGGAAGTGTCCGGATTGAGCATACGGACCTTTGGGGGAATAAAAGTATCCTTGGCATCACCCCAGCCGGCGGCGTATTTGCGGAATCCTATGCCTGTATACCCAATGAGCCCATGATGGTAGATGCGGTAGCTAACGAAGACTGTGACATTTTATTCATAAGCGTTCCTAAACTGTTCACGCCCTGTTCGGTCTGTGTCAGTCAAAACAGGCTTATTCATAACTTAGTTATGATCAGTGCCGGGAAAAACCTGCAGCTTTCCAGGCGCAGCCTGCACACATCACCCAAAACAATACGCGGACGGCTGTCTTCCTATTTTTCCCAGCAGGTCTCTGCACAGGGAAGCAATAAAATTGTAATCCCCTTTGACCGCCAGCAGCTGGCAGACTATCTGAACCTGGACCGCAGCGCTTTATCAAAAGAACTGGGAAAAATGAGAAATGACGGCCTGATTGAATATCATAAGAATACTTTTGTGATAAAAACCGATATTAATTAATATTATCCGGCGTCTGTATGTTATGATTTATGGCGCTTTGTGTCCTGGTCTTAGTGCTGTGTTTGTTCATACTTTCTACAAAATGAACCTCTGCGATGATGATGTATTTTGCATAGTTTATCTAAATACTCTTTTCGCACCTCCAATAAACTGCTTTTATCTCAATTATTCTTTCCTTCATATCTCCTACGATAGTATTCCATAGTACGATATTCCAAAATATCTTTCATATGTTTCTTAAATGCCGCATTTTCTATTATCGTTTTCATATCTTCTCTAATACTAAGTGCATAGCCATCTTTCTCAATAAAAAAACCTTTCCCTGAAGCCTTTAAGAATTTAATCGGCATAGTTTTAGCCTTGCTCAAATGTTGTTTATCTGTCATGGCTTTATAATCTGCATAGGATATGTCTTCGGCAAAATCCTTCCAGTTGGTGCCATGATCGAAGAACTTTTTCCATGCCGACAGTACATCTTCATCTTTAACGGCCAGTCTGATATTCCCATCATTGTAGAAACTATAT
>CAZAMX010000223.1:0-4660 GCA_964486095.1 uncultured Acetatifactor sp.
CTCGCGACCTCCGCCTCCCTAAGACGGCGCTCTAACCAAGCTGAGCCACACCCCGAAACACATTTAGCATTATACCGTGTCCCGGGGAAAAATGCAAGTACTTTTTTAAATTCCTTTGAAACAGAAAGAAAACTCCAGTTTTCGGTCCTTGGGCAGCAGATATTCCTCATGTACTCTGGCGCCCCAGCTGTCGTCTCCGCCCACGCCCATCTGGGCCAGAGCGGCGCGTATCACCGTGTAATGTATCTTGGGCAGCTCATAGACATGGGCTGCGTTCTCCAGCTCGTGCGGGGTCCAGGGAAGAGCCGAAAAGCTCATTTTATCTCCCGCCAAGAGAAGCCCCCTGCCTTTTTTGTCCGTCACCTTGGCATACCGCACATCTGTCTTATTGCCGCATTCCTGCGGCACCATATACCGTGCCAGGTTATCGGCCACCTGATTGCGGTAAATACCCAGCTTTGCTCCGCACTTTCGATCCGCATAAGTCTCTTCCGGTCCGTTGCCGTACCATTCCAGATTGTCATAATCCGCATCCAACTTAAATATCACGCCAAACTCAGGCAGATCTCCCGAAATCCCTGCCGGATCCATAGACAGGAAAGTTTCCACGGTTCCGTCTCCGTAGACTCTATAACTCATTTCGCACTCTGCCGCCTCCGCAGGCAGCTTCCACTTATAAGAAAGCACGGCACAATCCGCATGACGCAGCACATTGGAACAGCTCTCTACGGCAGCATACATGCTGGCAAGCTTCCATTGCCCGCATCGCTGCATCATATGATTGCCACAGTCATTATCCACCGGTGCCCGCCAGAAATTAGGCCTGGGCACGGTCTTTAGCATCTCTCTGCCACCGTACCGATAGGACACCAGCCCGCCGCCCCTTGAAAACAGAGCTTCAAACTCCGCTCCCCGCACACCGATATTACTCTTTCCCTGAATGATCTCCAGGGGCCGGCTCACCGCAATCGGAATGTCCGTAATATATTTGCCGCAGTCTTTCCGGAACACTCCCTGCCCGAAAGCCACTTCATGCCCTGCTGCCGCCCAGGGTGTATCAGCCTTCATCCGGAAGGAAACCGTCACCACATATTCTCCGGCCGCGTCAGGCAGCAGAAAAGGCATTGAAAACTCTTCCCTGCAGCCCGGCGCCACATCCGCCGCCATCGGCTTCTCTGCCACGATTCTGCCCAAACATTCCGCACGGACAAAACAGTCAAAGCTGCCGGTACTCACAAAAAGATTCTTGTTAATCACCTGAAAGCTGTTTTCCTTTACCTCCACGGAAATATTCTGGTAATTGTACTTCACCTCCTGCATCTTTGGTGAAGGCGTCCTGTCCCCGCCGTAGACGATGCCGTTGCCGCTGAAGTTATAATCACAGGGTCTGTCGTCAAAATCACCACCATAGGCCTGAAATTCCTCGCCATAGCGGTCCCTTTTATAAATGGACTGATCCACATAATCCCAGATGAATCCGCCCTGATACAGAGGCTCTCTGTCGGTTAAATCGGTGTACTTGTGCATGGCTCCACAGGAGTTTCCCATAGCATGAGTATATTCACAGCAAATGTAAGGCTTACTTCTGTCCTTTTTCAGCCATTCTTCAATAGAGGCAACAGAAGAGTACATCTGGCTCTCCACATCACTGGTCTGAGGATAGCTTCTGTCATGACAGATCCCCTCATAATGAACCACACGCCCTTTGTCATGCTCCCGCAGGAACTGTGACATATCATAAATATTTTTGCCGCCGTAAGCCTCGTTTCCACAGGACCAGATCAAAATGGCAGGATGGTTTTTGTCTCTTTGATACATGGATTCCACCCGGTCCAGCATCATGGCATTCCACTCCGGGCGATTTCCGGGAACAATATCTTCCATGGGAATCTGCTTAGCAAGAGCGGCAGTCCAGGAACCATGGGATTCCAGATTGCACTCGTCGATCATATACAGCCCCAGCAGATCACACAGCCCATAGATTCTGGAATCATTGGGGTAGTGGCAGGTGCGGATCGCGTTGATGTTGTGCTGCTTCATCGTCACCAGATCCTGCCACAGCTCATCCTCGTTGACCACCCGGCCGGTGCGGGAGCTGAACTCATGACGGTTCACTCCCTTAAACACGATCCGTCTGCCATTGAGCTTCATCAGCCCGTCTGCAATCTCGAAACGCCGGAAGCCTACCTGCAGGGGAATCACTTCCTGCATCCGGTCCTCATCGTCAAACACCTCCAGCTCCAGCTGATAGAGATTAGGCTCCTCCGCACTCCAAAGCAAAGGCTTTTCCACAGGAATCACAAGGTGGCTCTCCGAGTTCAAAACGGCAGACAGCTCTGCCACAATCTGTCTGTCCGTCACCAATCCGGTATTCGCGCGCAAAGCGGAATCAAAGCGGAAGCTTCTTTCTTCCTGAATCAAAGCAGCCCGCAGCTTCCCTGCCTTGGCAGCCTTCAAATCCAGGACAAGCTCCGCCCTTTGAAAGCTGTCATCCAGCAGTGTCTGCACTTTTACATCCATAATATGTACCTGCGGAACCGTATAAAGATACACATCTCTGAAAATTCCCGAAAAACGGAAAAAGTCCTGATCCTCACACCAGCTGCTGGAACTCCACTTGAACACCCGGGCCGCCAGCTTATTTTCTCCCGCCTTTATATAAGGGGTCAGATCAAATTCAGAAGGGGTAAAGGTATCTTCGCTGTACCCTACATAGCTGCCGTTACACCATAAGGCCAGCGCGCTCTCCACTCCCTGAAAGGATATAAAAACGGGCTGCCCCTGCCAATGCTCAGGCACTTCAAAATACTTCACATAGCTGGCTACCGGATTAAATCTCTCCGGTTTCTGTCCCGGCTCTGCTTCCTGCCATCCGTCCCAGGGATACTGTACATTAGCATACTGAGGCCTGTCATAGCCCTCCATCTGGATATGGGCCGGCACACGTATATCCGCCCATCCCCTGCAATCGTAATCCTCCGCCTCAAAGCCCTTTAAAGCGGACTCATAATTGGGAGCATAGGCAAATTTCCATAGCCCGTTTAGGTTCAGGCGAAAACTGCTCTTCCCGCTCTCGGCCTCTTTTCCGTTCCGAAACCACACATGGTCGGAATGGGCATCCAGCCTGTTCTCCCGAAAAAACTCCGGATCCTTCACTTTGTTGTAATCAAATTGCTTCATTCCTATCGCCCTCTTTCTGCTCCTTCCCGTTGAAGTCGCCGTTACTTACCTTTAATATATCACTTCGCATCTGCTGTCAAAATGGAATTTCTTTCATTCTCAATGTCTTTTTTTGTCACTTTTTTCCCGGCCTTATCCCTGATCCTTCGTCTCCAAAAGACAAACCAGATACTCCCAGACCCTTTTGGTAGAGGAAATACTTAAGGTTTCCTCCGTAGTGTGTATATCCTGCATATCCGGCCCGATGGAAACACAATCCAGATCCGCGATTTTGCTTCCTAGGATACCGCACTCCAGCCCTGCATGAATCGCCTCTACTTTAGGCTCTTTACCGTAGATTTCCCGATACAGCCTGACCATCTTTTCCCGCAAAGGAGAATCCTTGCGAAATCTCCAGCCGGGATAATCGCCGGTGACAACATTGCTTCCGCCCGCCAGTTCCGTCACTGCTTTCAGCTTTTCAATCAGGGCATTCTTCGCACTCTCTACACTGCTGCGCACAGAGAATTCCGCCGCAAGCACTGCCCCGGCCCTCCCGTCATTTTCCGCCGAAAATTTTTCAAATTTTAAAATTCCCAAATTCAGAGAAGTTTCCACCAAGCCCGGCATATCGGCGCTCATGGCCTGAACTCCGTTGGGCAGGGCGCACAGAAATGCCGCCGCGCGTCCGGTATCCGGAACATCGGCAGAAATATCGGGAATCTGCTCTTTTCTTTCCGCCCGGATGTAAAAACCGGGATCTTTTACGGACAGCTCTTCCCGGATCTCCTTCTCCACACTTGCCATAACAGACATAAAATTTTCCCTGTCCTTCTCTTCGATCACCAGCACCCCCGCTGTCTCTCTGGGGATGGCGTTGTCTGCCAGACCTCCCTGTACCCCGGCAAGCATCACCGGCATGTTCCTGCATAATCTCTCCAGCAGCCTGCCAAACAGACAGTTGGAATTGCCCCGCTCCTTATCTATCTCTCCGCCGGAATGGCCGCCCTGCAGCCCTCCCACAGTGATACCAAAGCTAAGATACGAGGCCTTATCTTCCGTCGGATCTTTAAGACTGTTCATTGGCAGCAGACATTTTACTCTTGCCCCTCCGGCACAGCTGGTCAAAAAAATCCCCTCTTCCTCGGAATCCAGATTTATCATGCGGCTGCCTGTAAGCATGGAAAGATCAATTCCTCTGGCCCCGTCCATACCCACTTCTTCGTCAACGGTAATGATCACCTCCAGCTTTGGGTGTCTGACGGTATCAGAATCAAGAAGCGCCAGAGAATAAGCCACCGCAATGCCGTCATCTCCGCCAAGACTGGTGCCCTCCGCATAGATTTTGTCCCCGTCTACGGCAACCCGTAACCCTTCCGTCTGCATATTGATTGGGCAGTCCTTTCTTTTTACCGCCACCATATCCATATGACCCTGCAGGATCACCGTCGGCTCCTGCTCATAACCGTCAGATGCCTCCTTCACAATGATCACGTTTTTC
>CAZAMX010000224.1:0-345 GCA_964486095.1 uncultured Acetatifactor sp.
GAGTTTGTACAGGGCGGAGGCCGAGAAGCAGTCTGCCCGGAGGAATTCAGCGGAATTTTCCGGGGAGTCCTTTGACGGTCAGGGTACAGGCATCCGTATCCGCAGGTGTAGCAGCTGCGGCAAGCTGCTCTTTGTGCGGGAAGAGGACGGGGGCTGTTATTCTTCATGCAATGCCTGCGGAATTCAATATGTGCAGAAATAATACCCGTGGATTTTAAAGCAGCCATACACACTATGGTTGCTTTTTGTGTGAAAGGAGAGGTTTACATGGAATTAAAGCTGGCGGCGATCTTCAGCGACAAAAGTGTTTTGCAGAGACGCAGAAATATTGCAGTTTTCGGCAGC
>CAZAMX010000224.1:355-4651 GCA_964486095.1 uncultured Acetatifactor sp.
ATCAGTGGGAAAAAGCTGGAAGGCTGTGAAGAGCAGGAGAGCCGCGGCAGCGGGTTTGTGCGTAATGGCCGCTTTGAGATTCTTTTGCCTCCCCTTGAGGCAGGCATGGATCATATCCTGCGTGTTACCTGCGGGAGCGAAGAAATTCTGCGGCAGGATATTGCCATCGGAGAGGTGTGGCTTGCGGGCGGGCAGTCCAACATGGAATTTGAATTGCAGAACTGCACGGAAAAGGATGCTTTAAACCGTCCGGCCAGTTCCATGCTTCGCTTTTATTATACTCAGAAAAAGGCCTATCTGGACGAAGAATTTTTCCGCTCCGAGGAAAAAACGGGATGGGAATGCTTTGGAGATCCGGGAACAAAATACTGGTCTGCGGTGGGTTATTTTTTTGGTGCCGGGCTGCAGGAGACATTGAAAGTACCGGTGGGTATTATCGGCTGCAACTGGGGCGGAACCTCCGCGTCTGCCTGGATACCACGGGAGGCTGTTGCCGGAGACGGGGAATTGAAGATTTACCTGGATACTTATGAGGCTGCAGTGGCGGGTAAGTCGGAAGAAGAGCAGCGCAGAGAATATGACGAATATGTCATTTATCAGGCGGAATTTGACCGGAAGGCTTCCATCTGTTATGCGGAGGATCCGAATATGGAGTGGTCGGAGGTGTTGGAGCGTGTGGGCGAATGCAAATGGCCCGGCCCTATGGGCTGCAGTAATCCTTTTCGGCCGGGCGGGCTGTATGAGTGTATGCTGAAGCGGATCATGCCTTATTCCCTGAAGGGCTTTATTTATTATCAGGGGGAGAGCGACGATCATCTGCCCGGTCTTTACCGGAAGCTGTTCACCCGTTTGATTGAGCAGTGGAGAGAGGACTGGCGGGACGACTCCCTGCCATTTATTTTCGCCCAGCTGCCCCTGCACCGATATAAGCAGGATCCGGATTTTAAGAGCTGGTGCCTGATCAGGGAAGCCCAGTCAAGAGTCTGTGATACCGTGAAGAATACGGCTATGACCTGTATCATTGATCAGGGTGTGTATAATGACATTCACCCCAAGAGGAAGCGGAAGGTTGGGGAGAGGATGTGCAGTCAGGCATTGGAGCTGGCTTATGGTTTTGAAAATGTGCCGGGGGCGGCAGGTCCGCTTTTTGCATATGCAGAATGCGGCGAAGGCGAACTGATCCTCCACTTCAGACATGCGGATAAAGGGTTTATCGTGAAAGAGCCGGAAGCCATGGAACGGCCGGGATACGATGAAAATGCTTATCCTGCGGCCAGCCTGGGATTCGAGGTGGCAGGAGAGGACGGAAAGTATGTACCGGCAGTGGTGAAGATCTGCGGCGACCGCATTCATGTTTCTGCTCCGGGAATTTCTTTTCCCGTTTACGCAAGATACCTGTGGACCAACTACACGGATGTGGTGGTTTATGGAGCGGACGGCATACCTCTTGCGCCTTTTCGCACGGACAGGCGGGACGGATTTAAGCCTCTTAATCAAAATGCGGAAATCCAGCAGAACATGGAAACAGGGAGCAGATGAAGAAAAGGAGACTTACAATGTACGAATGTCCAAATTGTAACGGAAACTTAAAATTTGAGATTGCATCTCAGCAGCTGTTTTGTGCCCATTGCGAGTCCAGGTTTGATCCTTATTCCATTCGGAAGGAATCGGATACCGTGGACGAGGACAGCTTTGAGGTAAACGTGTTCCGCTGCCCTCAGTGCGGCGGCGAAATGATCAGCGGGGATACTGACGCCACATCCTTTTGCAGCTATTGCGGCTCGGCCAATATACTCAGCGGACGGATCAGCAGAGAGCAGCGCCCCCGGTTCATCATTCCTTTTCAGAAGACCAAAGAGGACTGTAAAAACGCCTATGCACAAAAGCTGAGGAAAGCATTTTTTGTGCCAAAGGAGCTGAGGGATCCCCGCGTTATCGAGAGCTTCCGGGGAATCTATATGCCTTATTGGAGCTATCGGGTCTTACAGAAGGGGGAAGTGAGTCTGATGGGAGAGACTTCCAAGCGAAGGGGTGATTACGTATATACAGATCATTATGCCCTTGAGGCAGAGATTGACGCGGAGTATGAAGGCTACTCCTGCGACGCTTCCTCCAGCTTTTATGATAATATCAGCGAAGCCCTCGCACCCTATGACATCAAGGGCAGGAAAGAGTTCACCTCCACATTTTTGAGCGGCTTTTATGCGGATACGGCAGACGTAGATCCCGAGCTTTACAGGGAGGACGCGGAAGGGCTGGCAAACAGCGTGACTTACGGTAAAATAGCACAGGATAAAGTGTTTAAAAAGCATGGGATAAAGAAACCGAAAAAAGAGCAGATGTCGCGCAGATTAAATACACACTGCGACAGTGTTGCCAGAGTCATGTTTCCTGTGTGGTTTCTGTCCTACCGGAACGGGGATCGTATCGCATACGCGGCGGTGAACGGTCAGACAGGGAAGGTGGTGGCCGATCTGCCGGTGGACAGAAAGAAATTTTTTGCAAGTTCCCTGTTGCTGGCAGTGCCCATATTTATCCTGTTAAATCTGCTTTTGACTCTGCGCCCGACGGTGCTGTTGGGAATCAGCGCCTTGCTTGCGGTTATTGCGGCGTTTGTTTATGACAGAGAGCTTGCTGCCATTTTCCGCAGGGAGGTCAACGGGGAGGACCGTGCGCTGCACAAATCCAGCGCTGCCGCCAAAAAGAAGAAGTCACGGAGCAGTTGGAATCTGGTTACTTCGATAACAGTTATATTTTTTGTGACTTTTGGGGCGGTGATGCTGAATGCCGTGATGAATGAAAGAGCCCGTCTGTCTGTTTTATGGATTGCGGCTGCTGTGGCAATGGGCTGGATTTGTGTGTCAGGAATCGGAAAATACAAAAGAATGAGGAAGGACAGGCTGGAAAAAGTCAAGGGAGGTCAGGGGTTCCTGATTTCGACAGCGGCAGTCTTTTTGGGCGGGATGATATGGCTGTGGAATCCGGTATCCGATTTGTGGTATTACGGGGCGGCACTGCTAATCCTGCTGACGGTGGTCTTTATTTTGGGGGATCTGATCGGAAATTACAATCGGCTTGCCATGAGAAGGCTGCCTCAGTTTGACAAGAAAGGGGGAGACGACAATGCGTGAGAAACGTCTTGCCGGAAAGAATTTTTTCGGCCGGCTGAAAACAGGCGCGCTGATGCTGTTTTCTGTTATCGGGTTATGGCTTTCTTTTGAAAGCCGGGCTTTTGGTGCCGTGCTGTACACCAATCCGGACACGGATTATGTGGTCGTACTGGAAGATGACGCAGACCTGCTGGACGATGAGGAAGAAGCAGAGCTGATGGAAAAAATGCAGGAAATTACCCGGTGGGGCAGTGCTGCCTTCAAAAGCATTGATGAGAACGTAACTTCTACGGAACGTTATATTGAGAGCTATTATCGGGAAATATTCGGCAGGGAAAGCGGTACCGTCTTTTTGATCGATATGGATAACCGGAATATATGGCTCAAAAACAATGGGCAGATCAGCCGGATCATTACGAACAGCTATTCCGATACGATTACGGACAACAGCTATCGCTACGCGTCCAGAGAGGATTATTTCGGCTGTGCCATGGAGGTGTTTGATGAGATAGAGACACTGCTCTCCGGCAGCCGAATTGCCCAGCCTATGAAATATGTAAGCAATGCCTTTTTGGCAGTGATTCTTGCCCTGCTGCTTAACTATTTTCTGATGCGCCGGATCTCAAAGACCCGTACTCCGAAAGAACATGAGCTGCTGGCGGGAATAGCGCATCGCTATTCCCTGACGAATCCCCGGGCCACGTTTCTCAAGCAGACCGAACGCTACGATCCCGTAAGCTCAGACAGCGGCAGCAGCGGAAGCAGCGGAGGCGGAGGCGGTGGCGGGGGAAGCTCAGGGAGCGGCGGTGGCCACAGCTTTTAACAGCCTTATTTTGACCATAACTTAATGGTCTTGATTAACTTGGTCTTCTGACTGTCATCCAGTTTGGATATGAGCTGCATCAACTCGTTATCCAGGGCTGTCTGCCTGTAGTCAGGAGCAATTTTTCCGATCAGGGAATCAAGGGTAATGTTCATCAGACGTGCATAGTAGATCAGTACGCGCAGGGACATGGCTGTCCGATTGTTTTCCACGTTGCTGATGTAGCCGGGGGTCACATTTAAGGCGTTTGCTACCTCTGCCTGTGTCAGTTTCATTTGGATGCGTAGTTCTTTTACCTGCGGGCCAAGGTTTTCAAATTGATCGTTGCTCATGATATTATCCTCCGAATTTAAGAAAGTATTT
>CAZAMX010000225.1:0-4602 GCA_964486095.1 uncultured Acetatifactor sp.
TAAAAAATGAAAGGACAGGAGTACTTTATGAAGAAAAAATCAGTAGCAGCACTGGTGATAGCAATGGCTGTGGGTATTCTGGCCGGATGTGGAGACGGCGGCGACGGACCGTCTGCCCCAGTTACCACACTGAATCCTTCACCTATTATAACAGATCCGCCAGAGGGATCCGACACACCGAATACGGACGGCCAGCAGCCGGAGGAGTCTGAACCGGAGCCGGGAGAGGTCATATCAAGCGATGGCATGATGTCCGGCGGAGAGACTCATACGATTGGTGCCAGGACCGTAGTGGACGGCAGGATGCAGAGCTGGCTTACCGGAGAATGGAAGGATGAGGCAGTTGCGGGCAGAAGAAATATGGCGGTTATGATACCGAATAACAAGCGTGGCGGCTATAAGAACAGCAGCCCGCTCATGAAGCAGCATGGCATCTCCTATGCCAGCATCATTTACGAAGCACCCGTTGAGGGACGTATCACACGTTTGATGGGTATTTTTGAGGACTATGACGATTTGGATTTTATCGGGCCGGTTCGTTCCAGCCGCGATTATTATATCCATGAGGCAATGTCCTTCGATTCCATTTATGTAAACTGGGGACTGGCAATTCCCTGGGTCGAGAAGCTGATTGAATCCAGTCACATTGACAATATCAGTACGGACCCGGTGATCGACAACAGCTATGACAGAGCGTTTGAGCGGAACAAAGATATGATGCCGGGTGCGGCCACGGAATTTACGGGTGTCCTGAACGTGCAGAAGTTCGGTGAGGGCGTGGAGGCCAGAGGCTATGAAAAAAAGTACAGAAGCACCTTTGTCAAGGCCTTTGAATTTGCGGACGACGATTATCTGGCAACCTATGACAGCTGCCCGAATGCCACAAAGGTATATCCCGGCGGAACACAGACAAACTCCGGCGGCTATGGCAGCCACAATCCCTGCTTTGAATATAACGCTGCGGACAGACTGTATTATCGCAGCCAGTGGGGCGCGCCCCATACATGCGGGCTGACAGGGGAGCAGCTGACTGTTACCAATGTTATCTTTAAGGTATGCCACGGTTCCAGAAAAGAGCCTGATAATCCTAAAAGCGACTATCTGGACTTCGTGACGGACGGCAGCGGCAAGGCTTATGTATTTACCAACGGAAAAGTGATCGAGGGCACCTGGGAGCGCAAGGGCGCCAGCGATCCAAGCTATGGCAACTATTTTAACCCTAATCCTACCCTGTATTACGACATGGCGGGCAATGAAATCGTGTTGAATCAGGGCAAGACCTGGATCTGCTGTATCTGGGATGACTATGAACAATATATTTCTTGGGAAGAATAAAAAAGGTAAATGGATTTTTCTGACGATTCTGGCGGTCATTTTTCTATTGAATGTGGCGGCATGGTGCAGTACGGCCTTTTGTGACTGGTATATTGCAAATATTTTTCCGGTCTGGGTCAACACCTACGGACGTATTACGGGGCTATTTCCCTTTTCGGTGGGTGAATGGCTGCTTGCCGCAGGAGTGATTTTGACCGCGCTGGCATTGATCTTCGGGTCCTTGTGGGCCGCATGGGGGATCTTTGCCGGAATCAGAAGAGTCCGAAGCCGTGCACTGGAGCGAAAAGCCTCGGGAGCGGCGGGACTGGCAGGCGTGTGGGTATATGCAAAAACCCCGCAGGTAAGCGGTTTCCGCCGCTTTTCCCGGGGCTTTTGCCGATTTTTTCTGTGGACGATTTTAGTGGTCTGCCTGATTATGACGCTGAACTGTTTTATCCTGTATCATGCTTCTGCTTTTTCGGATCGCTATTTTAAGGAAGACATCGGAGAGGATACGTCAGTGGAGCTGATTACCGTGTACAATAAGGTAGCGGAAGAGTGCAACCGGCTGGCAGAGGTTATGGAGCGGGACGAAACAGGAATGGTAGTATACAACGGCAGGGACGGAATCAAAATTTCCCTACGGGACAGTGAGTCCTGGCGGGCAGGACTTGACTGCATGGGAGAAGATGCCCGGAGGCTGATGCAGAAGCTGGGGGAGACATATCCACAGCTGGCCGGCTGGTATCCGCAGCCGAAGGCCATGTTCTTTTCCGATTTTATGTGTCAGCAGAATATGCAGGGATATTACTTCCCGTTTTCCATGGAAGCGAATTATAATGATGTCATGCACATTTTGAATATTCCCGCTACCATGTGTCACGAGCTGGCCCATCTGAAGGGATTTATATACGAAGACGAGGCGAATTTTATCGGCTATTTGGCATGTATACAGTCTGAGGATACTTTTTTTCAGTATGCAGGTTATCTGAGCGTGTTAAATTATCTGTACAATGACGTCTCCAGGCTGAAGAAGGAGAATCCCGATGCCTATCAGGAAGCGGTTCTTGCAGTACAGCCTGCGGTTGTGTCGGAGCAGGTTTGGCAGGATAATATCTTCGTATCGGAGGAAGATTGGGAGCGTATTAACAAAAAGGCGCTTATTGATACGGAGACAGTAGACAAAGCGGCAGATGTGTTCATTGATACTAATTTAAAGGTAAACGGTGTGTCTGACGGAAAGGTCAGCTACAGCAGAGTGGTAAGGCTGTTACTGCAGTACTACAGGGGGCAGCAGGATGAAAGCTTCTTGTGTGGGGAGCAGTAAAATTAATGGCATATTATGCGCTTAAGGGGGTCACAGCATGGGTATAGAGGCGAGAGAACAGGAATTAATCATTCGGCCGTTAAGCCCGGAGCTCTGTGGGGATTGGCTGGAGTATTTTGACAAAAAAGCGTTTCAGGATCACTGCGACTGGGCCTTTTGCTATTGTCTGGAGGGGCATTTGGACCGGGAAGCGCAGGAGAATTGGACAGATCCAAAGGAGCGCAGAGAAAAAGCCATTGAGTTTATCCAAACAGGTAAAATGCAAGGATACCTTGCCTATCTGGAGGGTAAAGTGGTGGGCTGGTGTAATGTGAATGGCAGGAAAAATTATCCATATCTGGCTGAATATTTTAAAGAAACCGGTTATAATGTGGATGAACAGGCAGATTTAAAGGTGAAGGCGGTTTATTGCTTTTTGATTGCTCCGGGGTATCGCGGAAAGGGCATTGCCCAGAGTCTGCTGGAAAGAGTATGTCAAGATGCGGCCGAGGCCGGATATTCCTTTGTGGAGGCTTATCCCTTTGCAGATCATAATTTAGAATTTCAGTATCATGGTACTTGCGGAATGTATGAAAGGTGTGGATTTGTTCAGGCGGCGGATTTAAACTTTCTGCAGGTCATGCGGAAGAAATTAGAAAGTTCTTGACAATTATTGCATTTCCATGTAAAATCATGGAAGTTGTAAAAAGTTGTAGCGCAGAAGCAGGTGCTGCAGGCCCAGATAGCTCAGTTGGTAGAGCAGAGGACTGAAAATCCTCGTGTCACTGGTTCGATTCCGGTTCTGGGCATTTTTATTTATTAATACAAAAAGGCTGCTGTGGAGTTCTCCACAGCAGCTTATTTTTGTTAAAAAGCAGGTTTGCCCGTTTTAGTTTTTGATGGATAGTTACCTACATCGACAAAGAATCTCGCAGCTCTTCAAGCTGATCCATTATTTCTTCAATGTTGTCACGTAGTTCATCAGCAATGTCGGATATGGTATCTGACGCATCGGCAAGAATGTCATCCAGATCTTCTGCCTCTCCCCGATTGACCCTGATGTTATTCGCGAGACTTTCCACGTCAATGTCCTCCAGCATATCACAGGTTGAGGAAAGAGCCTCAAGATTTGTGGAAATTGCGCTAAGGCGTACTCCCGCATTTGCCTGGACTTCATTTGTAACCTGCTGCAAATCGCTGCCCAGCTTCTGTATGGCGTCCTCCATGAGCCAGCGGGTGCTTTCTACAACGCCTTCCAATGTTTCCACGGAAGTGAATTTACCGCTTTTCACCTGATCAAAAAGCTGCTTTACCGCATCCGCGATCCGTGAAGTTACATTGGCATCAGCCGCATGACCCTCCGGCATATTTACACCGGGAGCAAAGCCGGGAGATTGCTTAATTTCCAGAGCCTTTGACGTAAAAGCGTGTGCCTCCCTAAGGCTTTTTGTGCTGTACCAGTTGTTTGCAGGGAAGCCGTCGCTGAATATGATGTTGTGCCGCTGGGGCCTTTCCGCTTCAAATGGATCCGGATGATCTTCCATGTCTTTGTAAAAGGATACATCCTTTGCGGCTAAAACCGTCATATAGGCCCTTTGTGCAACAAATCTCAATTCTGTATACTCATTATCCTGAGTACGGAATGGTATCTCATACAGCTCCCAGTTGTTCAGCTTCTTCACAGGACGAATATAATTGCGGTTTAGATTGTAGGAAAAGCGCTGCTCATAATTATTGTTGAATAGAATTTCAAAGCGGCACACCTCATCATTCCTGTCATTTTCTCCGCCATTCAGCCAGAAGGTAAAGCTGCAGTCCGTATTTTTCGGCAAAAGAAGCGTTTCCGAAACAATTTCCGTCCACCTGTTGCCCCAGTCACCGATCATAAAGCCTTCCGCAAGCACGCCATCCGGTCCCGTGATAAAGGAGCGGTTGCCCACATTGTCCGTACATGACTTATTAAAGGACCATTTGCGCGGGTC
>CAZAMX010000226.1:0-4601 GCA_964486095.1 uncultured Acetatifactor sp.
GCCGATGACCATGCCGCTCATACGCACCGGATGAATGACCATAGTCCCTGTAGGCACAATATAAGAGTAGTCCGTACTTACCGCTATCGGTATCCCTATGGAATGGCTGCCGCCCAGCACCAGCGATACCGTAGGTTTGCTTAGGGACGCTATCATTTCCGCAATGGCAAGCCCTGCCTCCACGTCTCCGCCCATCGTGTTTAACAGCACCAGCACTCCCTGAATATCCCTGCTGTCCTCGATGGCAGCCAGACTCGGCAGGATATGCTCATATTTCGTAGTCTTGGAATTACTGTTAAGATTATCATGACCCTCAATCTCCCCGATAATGGAAATCAGATGAATATTTTCCAGACGGCTGTTTTCATCAAGCGTAGCCTGGCCCGTTTTTTCGATTTGCTCATCCATATGCTGCTCTTTTTCAATTCTTTTATCTTTTTTTTCTTCCAAATTTATTTTCCCTCCGTTTCATGTTCCTGCCTCGAAAATCCATGGATCCGCCGGCCTGACAAAACAATAAGGGAGTTCACTTATGCTCCCTTATCAGCATCTCCATATTCAGAAAAAAAATGCAGCTTTCGACGGCGTAATATCGAAATCAGAACTGCCAGCAATACGGAAAATATACATGCCAGAAACGGCTTTGCAATAAGATACACCGTGTTTCTCTCGGAATAACAAACCAAACCAATCGTATTGAATATCTGAATAACAAAAAACTGATCCAAATATATCCATACAGACAATTCACGGCCTATATAAGTGAGTGGACGTTTTAACGGCAGATTGCCTTCGTATGTAAACGCTAAAAGGAATAATCCGATTGATATTACCAATGTACTAAAATGAAAATCCATATATTGCCCGCCCAAAAAATATTCCGCAAAAATCATCAAGTGACCTGCAGCAATAATCAATATGTTTGCCGCGAAAGACAGCCTTTTTCTGACAGCCTCTTCCTGCTGAGCAAGCAGCGAACCTGTCATTGTCAGAGGTAACCCGAATAGAATTGCGCTTCTAAATACATATATATAAGTATCAATATTAAATTCAGCGCTGTTTTGAACGTAATAGCGTCCAAAAACCTGCAGACATATCAATGCAAAAGGCAATAAATAGTATACCCATGATTTTGGGGTTAATTTAATTTTTCTGAAAAACAACAAAATGATATATGTCCAAAAAGCCGCATACAAATACCACAAAGTCTCGTTAAAAAAGTAACCGCACAAAATCGTCCGAACAGGATGTTTCAATGCCGGAAGAGCAGACAACTCTGCAATCAGCTTTCCCCGTCGAATAAAACAACAATCTACAACAAAATAAACAAAATACAAAAATTCTGTTATTAACAACAGCCTTAACAGTGAAAATGCCTTCTTTCTGATCCATAAATCGTCTTTTGATTGGGCATAATATCCTGTAATCATAAAAAAAAGCGGTACCGAAAATCGAATCGCATAAATGAACGCATCTCCTATAATTCCATAAATCGGACAATGTAAAAAAACGACAATAATGCAGGAAATTCCCTTCAAATAATCAAATTTCCAATTCCTAACCATATTGTTTTGAATCATCTGTATTCCTTCTCCGCACAAATGGTTTATAACTGTCCCTTAAATATCAAAATCGTCCTTCTCGTCCACATCCAGATCAAAATCATATTTTCCTTCCGGCACTTCCATGCCGTAATCCAGCCTTCGCTTTACATGCTTTTTGGGCAAAGGCAGCGGATTTTCAATAAAATGGATTTCGCCCTGCTGTGCGCCTTCCGTTTCCGCTCCTTTTTCCGTCATTTTCTGTACGCCTCCCGTTTCCATCTTATTCTCTGCCGTCTTATTCTTCGCCGTCAGCTCTCTTGCTGCCGTCATTTGCAGAGCTTCACCGCCGAACTGTTCTCCGGCTTCCGCTTTTTCAAGGACAATGCTTTCTTCCGCAGGCACCTGCTGCACCAGGCAGACACACTCTTCCACCGCAATTCCGGCCAAGACTGCCAGCAGCAGATACATATAAATCCCCATTGGCATTTCCTCCGTAAAAACGCGAAAACAGCCTGCCGCTCCTAAAAGAAACAGCAGCAGAAGCCATCCCTTCCTGCGATCCCGTCTCCGGTCTCTCCAAAACGAATACATGCCTGTGGTCAGGACGCAAAATAAAACAATGTATTCCACCAATATTTCCGGTGTGTCCGTTGTGACCGGCAGCCGGAACTCTCCGGGACGATACAACTCTCCCCATACCGCAAACATCTGCGGAAATGTTTTTCCGTTCACCAGGGAATCCGCCAGCGCACACCCCGTGAATCCGGCTCCCGCTCCCGCCAAACAAAGCAAAAGTCTCTTCCCTCTTCTACCGGTCTTATTCTCTTCGCCGAAGATCAAAGTTATAAAAATCAGCAGCAGCAGAAACCCCGCCACGTCCAGGTAGCATTGAACCGCAATCAGAAGCCCTGCCACCGGAAAGCCCCACCATTGCTTTTCTGCACGTACCACCGACATGATCACAAGCAGAACCGCCGACCAGAAAAAAAGATACAGCATGGCCGGCGAAAGGCGGGAAGCTTCCCTGATCAGATAGGAGGAAAACATACAGAAAGCCAGTGTTACCAATGCCGCAATCCTGCCCGTAAGCCTTTTCACGGCCAGATAAAAAAGCAGCAGAGCCCCCATCTGCAGCAAGATCTGTGCCCATACAGCGACTGCCGGCTTGTTTCCCAAAAAATAAAGCAGTCCGTGAAGCATCTGAATATAAAAATAAACGGCCCCGTGGACACCCTCTGAAAGCTCTCTCTCCGGGCCCACTGCCGCCAGTTCATAATATACAGAGGTTCCTTCCGCGCCGCCTGCTCCCTGCACCCGCAGCACAAATCCTATGGCCAGCAGAATCACGGCTGTCGCTGCGGAAATCACTGTCCACAGAGAATGATTTTTTCCCTCTGTTTCGGAATATTTAGGCGCAAAGCGGTGTATCAGAAAAACGCCTGCTCCCGCCAAAACAATGTAAAAAGCACAGGCGATCGTTCCTATATAAATCTCCGCTCCCAGAGAATCGCACACCGCATCTGCCAGGCATACCAGCCCTACCTCAGCCGCCACCGCATAGAGGACCCACAGCAGATAACTGAATACATTCTTTTTCCAGCTCATACGCTATTTACTCTCTCCGTCAGCGGTCAAAATCTTCTCGATATTATAGCGGGGCCGCTGCTTTACCTCGATATATATCTTTCCGATATACTGCCCCACCAGGCCGATGGCCAAAAGCTGCAGTCCTCCCAAAAACCAGATAGACAATATCAGCGATGTCCAGCCCGGCACCACATGACCGGTGCAATAGGAAATCAGGGCATACACCAGGGCCACCGCCGACGCAAAGATAATAAACAACCCCATTCCCAGTATCAGACTGATGGGCTTCACACTGAAGGATGAAATCCCGTTAAAAGCCAGCGCCAGCATCTTTTTTAAAGGATACTTGGACTCTCCCGCCACCCGTTCCCTGCGGTCATAATATACATTGTCTGTCTGATAGCCAATCAGGGGCATCATCCCCCGCAGAAACAAATTCGTTTCCTTATACTTGGCAAACTCTTCCACGGCCCGCCTGGACATCAGGCGAAAATCCGCATGATTATATACTGTCTTTACGCCCATGAGACTCATAAGCTTATAAAACATCTGGGCAGAGGTACGTTTAAAAAAGGTATCTGTTTTTCGTTCCCGCCTGACGCCGTACACAATATCACAGCCTGCATGAAACTTGTCGATCATTTCTTCGATCACGTTCACGTCATCCTGCAGATCCGCATCAATGGATACCGTCACGTCACTCATATCCTTTGCGGTCATCAGCCCCGCCGTCAGCGCAAACTGATGGCCGACGTTGCCGGCCAGCTTAACGCCGCAGATTTTTGTGGGATAGGCCGCATGCTCTTCCTCGATCAGCTCCCAGGTCCTGTCCTTGCTTCCGTCATTGACAAACAGGATAAAGCTGTCCTCTGCAATCTTCTCCTTTTGGATCAAATCCTGCAGTACGTTCCGCAGAGCTTCCGAGGCAATCTTTAAGACCTCTTCCTCATTATAACAAGGTACCACGATCGCCAGCTTGTCCATGTATCAACCTCTCTTTATACTTATACTAACCCCATGCTGCCTTTAGCGGCTCAAATAGAGATGAAAAACGCTGTTCTTTGCGTTTTCATTCATCCCAGTTATGGTAAACTGCCTGCACGTCATCATCCTCTTCCAGCAGGTCCAGTGTCCTCTGCAGATTCTTGATGGCAGTCTCATCCGTCAGGCTCACAAAGTTTTGCGGAATCATAGTCACCTCCGCGCTCAGCATGGGGATGCCGGCTTTCTCCAGCGCCTCCCTGACAGTCTCAAAGCTGTCGGGATCGGTAAGCACCTCGAAACTATCCTCTTCCTCGTTAAAGTCCTCGGCCCCTGCATCCAGTGCCGTCATCATCAGATCATCAGCCTCCAGGTCACATTCATCCCTGTCTATGATGATCTGCCCCTTCTTTTCAAACATAAAGGAAACACAGCCGGGAGTGCCAACATGACAATGTCCTTTAGTAAAGGAGCTGCTCACGTTTGCCG
>CAZAMX010000227.1:0-4572 GCA_964486095.1 uncultured Acetatifactor sp.
ATCCAGCCAGTCAACCCCGTCTCCTACTGCCTCGATGGTATTGGCAAAGGCCAGCTGCTGATTGTTATGGGCATGAACACCCACCTTTTTGCCGTATTTTACGGCAGCGTTCATGTATATGTCCGCCAGCCTGGCCATCTGCTCCGGGTAAATCGCCCCATAGCTGTCCACAATGTAAAGCACATCCACAGGGGTCTGCCCTAAAATGTCAAGGGCCACCTTTAGATCTCCCTCCTGCGTGTTGGAGATGGCCATAATGTTGCAGCTCACCTCATAGCCCTTATCTGCCGCATCCTCGATCATCTCCACTGCTGCCGGTATCGTATTCAGATAAGTGGCCACCCGGATCAGATCAATCGGACTGTCCGCCCGGTTAATAATGTCCGTCTTATAATCGCAGCGCCCTACGTCCGCCATCACCGCAATCTTTAAATCAGTGGCATTCTCACCCACAATGGCCCGGATGTCCTCGTCTCTGGAAAACTTCCACTTACCGAACTTATTCTCATCAAACATTTCCCTGGACGCCTTGTAGCCAAACTCCATATAGTCCACGCCGGCACGCAGATTTGTAAGGTACAATGCCTTTACAAATTCGTCCGTAAAATAAAAATCATTTACCAGGCCTCCGTCGCGAAGGGTGGCATCCACTACCTTCACGTTGGGCCGATATTGAATCAAACTGGCTATTTCTTTCATCTTCTTTCCTGTTTCCTCCCGTTCCGCTTAAAATGCAGCATATTCCGCCGCATCTTCCGCAGTGTTAGTTTAGCAGTTTAAAGTGAAAAAATCAATAGTATTTTTCTAAAAAAAGTGTATAATGATTTATGAACGAAGAAAATCAGGAGGATTCATATGAATATAGCTATTGTAACCGGTGCGTCCAGCGGCCTGGGCGCAGAGTATGTCCGGCAGCTGGATGCCAATGAATGCTTTAACGAAATATGGGTGATTGCAAGAAGGCAGGATCGGCTTACGGAATTGCAAAAGCAGGTAAATGTAAGCCTGCGCCCTCTTGTTTGTGATCTGACCGCGCCTGAATCCATTTGCCAGCTTACTGCTCTCTTACAGAAAAAGAAACCCAATGTCCGGGTTTTGGTCAACAGCGCCGGATTCGGCAAGATCGGCAGCTATGCTTCCATCGACCTTAAGCAGTGCGAGCAGATGATTGACTTAAACTGCCGTGCCGCCGTGGCAGTGACTCAGATTGTACTCCCCTATATGCACAGAGGGGCACGCATACTGGAAATCTGCTCCACCGCGGCTTTCCAGCCTCTTCCCTACATGAATATTTACGCCGCTTCCAAGGCATTTTTGTACCGCTACTCCCTGGGCCTTGGCAGGGAACTGTCCGGCACAGGCATCTGCGTTACCGCGGTATGCCCGTTTTGGGTCAGAGGCACGGAGTTCATCGGCACCGCCAAAGACACGGCAGACAGCCGCCAGGTAAACAATTTTATCCTGTCTTCCCGCAGAGAAGATGTGGTCCGGCTCTCCCTGAAAGACAGCCACCGGAAACGCGCGGTTTCCACGCCGGGCTTTGCCTGCTCCCTGCATCACATTCTTGCCAAAATCATGCCTGTGAGGCTTTTATTGGCAGCCTGGAATGTGATCAGGAGATAATTGCTAATATATGCCAACAGATTATCTGAAGCCGGCAAATTATCTGAAAAAGGGGGACTTAGATTCACATGAAAAAAACCAGATGCTCATACCTGTCATCCCTGACCGCCCTGCTGACGGCAGGATGCTTGGCTTTAAACGGCTGCGGTGAAATCAATACAGACAGCTCCAACATAGAGGCCCTTTCCCGGGATCTGACAGCCCTGCCGGAAGAAACACTGTCGAAAGCGTCACCCGCGCCGGATGTTGGCTCTCCGATTCTTCCGGAAACGCCACCTACCCCGGAAACTGCCCTCGCGCCGGAGCCTGAGGTAATCGAACTGACGATTTCCGCCGCCGGCGATGTGTCCCTGGGTATCCTGCAGATCCACGGCTATGCGGGAACCTTTCGGGAAATGTACGATCAACAGGGCCCTGCCTACTTCCTGCAAAACGTAAAGGATATTTTTGAAGAGGACGATATGACCATTGTCAATTTTGAGGGCGTCCTCACCGAATCAACGGAGCTGGTGGAAAAGCAGTATAATATCAAGGGCGCCCCCGCCTATATTGAAATTCTGCCCTTAGGAAGCGTAGAAGCCGTAAGCTTCGGCAATAACCACCACATGGATTACGGCAAACAGGGAAATGATGACACTGTGGCACTGTTTGAAGAAAAGGGGATTCCCTACGCCTATGATGACAAGCTGGGTATCTACGAGACGAAGGGACTCCGCATCGGCTTTGTCTCCGTGAACGAGGTCTACGACGGCAAAGCGGTGGAAACTTGGCTGGAAGAGGGAATCAGAAGTCTTCAGGAAGAAGAGGTCAATCTGATTATTGCCTGCTGCCACTGGGGCATTGAGAGAGAGGATTATCCCGAAGATTATCAAAAGGAACTGGGAAAGAAATGTATCGACTGGGGTGCAGACCTAGTGCTGGGCTGTCATCCCCATGTTCTACAGGGCATTGAGGTCTACAACGGCCGGTTTATTGTCTACAGCATGGGAAATTTTTGCTTTGGCGGCAACCGGAATCCCAAGGATAAGGAGACCATGATTTTCCGGCAGACCTTCACCTTCATAGACGGGGTAAAGCAGGAGGACCAACAGGTAAAGGTCATTCCCTGCTTTATCAGTTCGGTCATGTCCCGAAATGATTACTGCCCTACCCCGGCGGAAGGTGATGATTATATTTCCATTCTGGAGCGGATCAATACCTTAAGCGAGCCCTTCGGCACGAAATTCGCCGAAGACGGAAGCTATATCTGCTCTTATCAGTAATTTACAGAATGTAATCCGTAATACAGTCATACCACTCAACATAAATGGTGCCGTTGACTGTAAGCCTGTCATTGTCCGGCAGCTGCTCACTCCACTTCTTTTTGTAATGCCCCAGCGCCCAATCGTCACGATTGAACCTGCGCCAGAGAATCGTCCTGCCGTTCCTGTCCAGAAACTGTTCGGAAACAACACCGCAGTTATAGGTCTCAATATCCATGACACAGATGGTATCATAGCTTTTTCCGCCGATGGTAACTGTGTATCTGCCGACAATGTCCAGCAGAAAATCCTTTTTTGTGCTTGTGATAACCGTGCCGTTTCTCTGAATATCACCTTTTACGGACAGATTCGTTTCGTTGCCGCAGTTATCTTCTCCAAACCCCCAGTTAGGCATAAATTCCTCTCCGTCTAAAAAGGTAATAAAATTACGTACATCTCCGTCATTTCTGATGGTTGCCAGGTACCGGCAGTGAGTATCGGTAAGCTGCGCCACAAAGGTACGGTTGATCACATCCTTTTTATCCGAGCAGGACGCTTCCCTGGCAGTCAGCTCCACTCCTTCCATGCCGTGGACCTTCGCCTTGCCGATCACCTCCATATCATATACGTGGCTGCATTTGCGGGAAGGTATGTCATACATCCCCCAGGACAGCTTTTCACCCAGCTTAGGGATCATAAACCAGCCCATCAGCTCCTCCCATTTTACGGCAAAGGGCGGCTCATTGCTTTCCTCAATCATATATTCGGGCATCAGTTCAGGTAACTTTTTCATACTCCATTCTCCTTTCGATTCATCAATGTGATAACAGGGATACTTGTTTTTAAAGTTCTGTTTTGCTGTGTGCAGTCTGCTTTTCACGGTTCCCACAGGAATCTTAAGCCTCTTTGCGATTTCTGCCTGAGGCAGCTCCTTCCAGAAGTACAGATACAGGATCTGCTTATCCTTATCTCCCAGGAGACTTAAGGTATCCCTCACCGCAGAAACCACCGAAAGACCGTGCCTGCCCTCTGACAACTGCTGTTCCGCCAGCTCGTCAATGGGTATTTCATAACAGGCCGCCTTCCTTCGAAAATAATCGTTGCACTTGTTTCTGGCGATGCTGATAATCCAAGCCTTGAAGGAAGCCGTATTCTTTAACTGCGAATACTTTTGATACGCTGAAAAAAACACCTCCTGAAGCACATCCTCTGCATCTGCTTTAGCGCTTATGCGGAATTTTACGAATCGTTCCACAGAAATCCGCTCCGCCTCCAGCAATCTTTCAAACTCATCCATCTTATCACCTCCTTTCACTGACATAGACGGATGCCGGCAGCAAAAGGTTCATTTTCGGTGCCTTTCCCTATAAATTTTGCCGGGGAGGACGTTTGTTCTCCCCGGCAAATGACGTGACAAAAGGAGACGACATCTTCTTTCGAAAAATGTCGTCTCCCGTTTCTGCCGGCAGCGGGACTTGAACCCGCACGTTGTTGCCAACAACAGATTTTGAGTCTGCCTCGTCTGCCATTCCGACACGCCGGCCTGTGTGGGCATTACCCCACAACAAATATAATTTTAACACAGAAACAGCCGCTTGACAAGCAATTTTTTTATTTGCTGTAACTATTCAGGCTTTCGTATGTTTAGCCGCCTGAGGTAATAACTTCCTGCTAAGACCGTAAAAAACGTCGGTACTTAGTCTCCGTA
>CAZAMX010000228.1:0-4563 GCA_964486095.1 uncultured Acetatifactor sp.
TGAAGTCCCTGTTCCTCGCATAGTTTTACCATCTTGTCAAGATACAAATATGCGTTTTTGCCAAATTGGTAATCTCCCAAGGGCCTTGGCTCAGGAATATTCTCCGCCGCTTTTACATCCACCCGCATATAGTAACCATTGTGGGAGACCTTTGGCGAATCAAACATATTTTCCAGATCACCTGCATTCAGTTCGCTCCACCAGGAATGGTATCTGAGAATCGGAAAGAGATAATCCTCAAATTTTTCCTTGGAGGTCATAGAGGCATAGATGGATTTCACCTTGGACACCGACCACTTCATGCCTTCCAGCGTCATGCGGTTATATGCTTCCTTTTGCGGCTCGTCATACTGCATGGCCAGTACATTGAACACCACCACCTCCGGGGTCTCATACCGCAAAGTATCCTCCAGCAGATAATAAGACTGCCAAATCAGCTGTTGAGCGCTTCCCCGGATATAACTGTTGATTCCGTATTCCCTCCATAACACTGCCGGAGAGAAATTTTCATACACTTCGCAATCCCCTATAAAAATAACGTCATGGTCCTTTTCTTCCTCATAGTATTCCGCAATCAGCGCCCCTTCGATTATACCGTCTGTATACTTTGGTGTCAACAATCTTTGCAGCAGGGCCAGACTGCACACCACAATACACACAGTGGCCGCCGCCCTGCCAATTTTTCTTCCTTTCATCCCTGCACCCTCTTGCATATTCCAATCAATATTTGGCAGCCAGCTTCCATTCTTCCCCTTAAAACTGATTATAAATGAACTGACTGGAATCATAGCCAACGCCGTAAGCGCCCATCAGCAGCACTGCCAGAAATAATCCGTACCAGAGCGCAAACCGGCCCCAATAAGGCAAAGCAGCAATTTTCCCCCTCACACTGCCCTTACGCTGTACCAGGCTCACCGTAATCAAAAGAATTAAGCCAAGAAGCAGAACCGCATAATCAACGGCAGACAATCCGATGTTCAGCAGCGCGCCGTTCCACAGAATATTCCAGTTCCCCTCGCTGAACATGCTGCCAAACATCCGAAACGTCAGCGGCACATCCCTGTAACAGTCAAACATTCGCAGGCAGCTCATCAGCAAAACCGTGCGCACAACCTGAAACAGCCGGAAGGCAAATCTTTCTCTGATCTTAAATTTATCATGAAATTTCTGATAAAGCGGTTCCAATTCCTGGGACACCATGATTACCAGCCAGTTTCCCAGTCCCCAGACAATAAAATTCCAGCTTGCGCCGTGCCAGATACCGGTGGCAAACCAAACAACAAAGGAGGAAAGATAAACCGGAACCCGCTTGCCGATCGCCTCCCCCAAATGATTTCTGGAAAATTTGGAAAGCTTCAGCATGGGCTTGCACACGGAAATGGGATAAAAAATATAATCCGTAAACCAGGAGCCCATTGTAATATGCCAACGATTCCAGTATTCCTTAATATTCTTGGAAAAATAGGGCCTGTTAAAATTCTCCGTCACCTTGATGCCGAAGACCTGGGCAATACCGATGGTAATATCAATTCCGCCTGTAAAGTCCGCGTAAAGCTCCAAAGCGTAAAACAGCATCCCTACAAACACATAGGCGCCGCGATAAGTATCTGCGTCATGGATCAGCGTATTTACCCCCGCCAGAATCCGATCCGCTATCACCAGTTTTTTAAAAAATCCCCACAAAATTCTCTGCAGCCCCAGAGAAATTGTCTGTTTATCAAATGGATGCGCTTCAAAAAGCGTCTTCTTCAGATCCCCGAACCTGCTGATAGGGCCCTGAATCAGCTGAGGAAAAAAGGACACAAAAAGAGCAAAGCGAAAAGGGTTCTTCTCCGCCTCCACTGTCCCCCGGTATACATCAATGATATAGCCCATGCTCTGAAAGGTATAAAAGGAAATTCCCAACGGTACGATAATGTTCAGAAAATCAAGGGTTTTCCCGCTTCCTGCCGCCTTCATGATTCCATTGACATTGGCAATCACAAAGTTCGTATACTTGACTACCGCCAGGATCCCCAGATTCAAAAGGAGACAACATAATGTCCAGATCCATGTCCTGTGCTTTACCCCTGCTTTATAGCACTTCTTTTCTTCCCTGCTTAAGGTTTCCTTATGCTCCTGAAGCCATTTGTCTTTTTTTTCCCGTGCTGCCTCTATCCGGCGCCCTGCATACCAGGTAGTCAGAATCGTCACCAAAATGTATATACAATACACCGGCCCCGCATAAAAATAGAACAAAAAACTTGCCCCCAGCAAGAGCTTCCATTGCCACCCGGCCGGAAGTAGGTAATAAAGCAGAAACAGGATAAAAAGAAATTCCAGAAATTCATAGGATGTAAACAGCATCTTAATCCTCATCCTCCAGCCGCTCGATCAAGGCATACAGGGCCCTGGCCGAGTTAAAATATTCCGGCAGGATATATTCCGCGGAAATCACCACATCAAATTGCTCCGCTATCTCGGAGATCACCGAGATAATATCAAAGGAATCCAAAATCTTATCGTCCACCAAATGCTCTTCCTTCTCAAAATCCACATCCGGATGGAGATCCTTCAAAATATTCAACAATTCTTCCATCATCTTTACCTCTTTTCTTTCCGAGAGAAATCTCGTGTATTCTCCTGATGATACTTCATCAGCATCACCCTGTCTACTTTTCCGTTTGCCGTATAGGGCATCTGCTCCAGCTTCCTGACAAAATTGGGAATCATATACCTGGGAAGCTTCTCCTTCAAGAGAGCAATCAGCTCCTTCTCCGGTATCTCCCCTACATAGTATAACACAATTTTTCCATTCGCCAAGTCATAGATGCAGCCTGAGCTTTTTATTTCCTCCAGCATATTCACATTAACCTCTATCTCACCCAGCTCGATTCGATGGCCCATGTGTTTGATCTGATAATCTTTTCTTGATACAAAGACCAACTCTCCCGTATCATTATACCTGCCCAGATCACCCGTGCGGTAGATCAGCTCCGGGTACGCCGTATTTAACGGGTTCTGTACAAATACCTCGCTGGTCTTCTCAAAATTATTATAATATCCAAGCGTTAGGGATGTACCCCTGATGCAGATTTCTCCTGTCTCCCCTCTGCCCGCCGGCGTATTGTCCTCCTTTAACAAAAGGATTTCCGTATTGGCAAAGGGTCTCCCGATGGGTATGGCCTCATCCAGTTCAAACTCCCGCTCCACCTTGTAATAACAGCACATGCCCGTGCCCTCCGTAGGGCCGTACAAATTGGTAAATTTTGCCTGAGGCAGTGCCTCCCGCCAGCGCCTGAACTGCTTGATGGGAAAAACTTCACTGCCAAAAGCCACCGTATGCAGATATTCGGGCACCACTGTTTTAAAGGTGTCAAAGGCCGAAATAAAGGTCAACGCAGACACCACCCAACAGATCGTATTGATCTGATAAGTATTTAAGAATTCCACCAGCTTCAGCGGCATCATAAAAAGCTCTCTGGGAATCAGATAGGTGGTGGCCCCGTACTTTATGGTGGGATACAGCTCCTTTAAACACGCGTCAAAGTACAGAGGCGTCTGGTTGCCAAATACGGTATCCTCATTAAATTCCAGCACCTCCGACAAATGCTCGATATAATCCAGCACGGAACGATGACACGCCGCCACCCCCTTGGGAACTCCTGTAGAGCCCGAGGTAAATACCACATATATAGGATCCGTATCAATTGCCCTGTCGTGAATTTCCCGCAAGGCCCCGTTGTCAATCTCTGTATTGCAGATCTCATCATACAGCACAATTTCCGGCCGCCCGGAAAAACTCTCCGCAATTTCGGCCGTCTGCCGATCGCAGAGAATCACCTCCGGCTGCAGATTCGATAAGATCAGGTCAATGCGTACACGAGGCATTTCCTCGTCTATCGGCACATAAAAGCAGCCCCCCCTGATCACGCCGAAAAACGCGGTGACTTCCTTCGGGTGCTTGCTCATAAACACCACCACCGGCTTCCTGTAAATTCCTTTTCTATGAAGCCAGGTGCCAACGGCCCTGCTTTCCCTGTCCACCTGTAAAAAAGTCATTCCCGATCTGCCGTTGGAAAACGCAACCTTTTCCGGTACTCTTAAAACCGTCTTGTCCAGATAATCCAAAACATTATTCTGCATCTCTCCATGCCTTTCTAAAGTTCTCTCGTAGAATCCCAAATTCTATTTTGTAATCAGCTCCCGATACCGTGCATCGAATCTGCCGCACTCCTGCACTGCACACCTTGCCAGAACCTCCAGTACATCCAGAAAGCCTGCCGGAAGGGAATAATCCCTCTTTAACAGGGACAGCTCCGTACAGCCCAGCAGATTCACCTGGGCCCCTGCCTGAAACAATTCCTCTCCCACCTGAATAAATTGATCAAGGTTTCCCTTTTCACCGGATTTTATCTGGCGGTAAATCAAATCCATAACCAGCTGTTGTGACTTCTCTCCCGGCTTTACCGTGGTTATTCCATACTGACTCAGCACGTTCTCGAACAGCCTGCTTTTCACCGTTCCGTCCGTGGCAAGGATTCCCACTCTGTCAACTCCTTCGTCCTTCAAATACCTTCCGGT
>CAZAMX010000229.1:0-4559 GCA_964486095.1 uncultured Acetatifactor sp.
CGGATTACAGGTAATACAATCAAAAGAAGCAGACGTGAAAATGAAGTCTGCTTCTTTTATGTCTCCTGTTACAATATCTATTTTGTCCGACAGGCCGTTCAATGCCACGCTTCTGGCAGCCATGTCGGCACTGTCCGCCTGGATCTCCAGCCCCGTCAAGTGGGCGCAGCCGTACTTAGCTTCCATCAAAAGCGGAATAATTCCGGTTCCGGTCCCCAGATCCAGGAGATTGTCCTCTTTCCCTGCATGGGCAAACCCTGTCAGCAGCACCGCATCCATACCGAAACAAAACCTGTCAGGACTCTGGATGATCCGGTAGCCGTTCCGCTGCAGATCGTCCAATCTCTCATTATCCTTCAAAGCTATCGTCATTGTGCCTTACCTGTTCCTCCTGCTGGCCGTTCTGCCGGTATCTGTGACGGCTTCTGTTACCCTGCCGCTGTTCCTCCCCAAGTCTTTGTCCGGTCTGGCGATTCCGGTTGTCCCGGCGCTGCCCGTCCTCCTGACGGCTCCGGCTGTCCCGATACTGTCCGTCCTCCTGACGGCTCCGGTTGTCCCGATACTGTCCGTCCTCCTGACGGCTCCGGTTGTCCCGATACTGCCCGTCTCTCTGGCGGTTCCGGTTATCCCGGCGCTGTCCGTCCTCCTGGCGGTTCCGGTTATCCCGGCGCTGTCCCTCTTCCTGGCGGCTTCGATTATCCCGGCGCTGCCCGTCCTCCTGACGATTTCGGTTGTCCCGGTTCTGCTCCCGCTCCTGACCGCTGCGATTATCCCGGCGATATTCTCCCTCCTGGCGGTTCCTGTTTCGGCCTGCCTGCCGCTGGCTGCCATCCTCCAGCTCCGCTGCCTCGGCGCTTTGACGCTCTTCCTTCTCCAGCTTTTCCAGCTCCTGCAGCTCTTCCTCTGAAAGATCCACCTTTTCTTTTTTGCCATGCCTGCGCCGGAACTGAAGCTCTTCCACGGGATATTCCCGAATCTCCTTTTCGTCGCCTTCATCCACCACAATTTTTACCAACTGACGCAGCACATTAACACTCTGCACCTCACCCTTCAGCCCGTCCGCGGTGGTCACATAATCCCCTACTCCCGGCAGCTTCCGGTTCAGCTCGACATAAGTTTCTTCCTCGTTTTTCAGGCAGCACATTAATCTGCCGCAGACACCGGAAATTTTTGTGGGATTTAAAGAGAGGTTCTGTTCCTTTGCCATCTTGATGGAAACGGGAATAAAGTCCGAAAGATAGCTGTGACAGCAAAGAGGACGTCCGCAGATCCCGATCCCCCCTACGATTTTGGTTTCGTCCCTGACACCGATCTGCCGAAGCTCTATCCTGGTCTTGAACACACTGGCCAAATCCTTTACCAGCTCTCTGAAATCAATACGTCCGTCTGCCGTAAAATAGAACAGAACCTTGTTGTTATCAAAGGTATATTCCGCGTCAATGAGCTTCATCTCCAGCTCATGCTTGCGGATTTTTTCCAGACAAATCCGGAAGGCCTCCTTCTCCTTAATCTTGTTGTTCGCTTCCTGCTCAATATCTCTTTCGTTTGCAATGCGAAGCACCGGCTTTAACGGCTGAATAACCTTGTCATCCTCCACCTCTCTGATGCCCGCCATCACCGTTCCGAATTCAATACCTCTGGCAGTCTCAACAATAACATGATCCCCACGCTTTATATCAAAATTTACGGGGTCAAAAAAATATATTTTGCCCGCTGTCCGAAATCTAACGCCTATAACTTTAATCATCTATATACCCCCCGCGCGCTTAAGGCGCGCATACCAATTAATATTTGTATAATTACTTTCAACCCTGGCATCACGTCTTAAAATGCGACCTTCCCGCCGCAACTGCTATTTTAACATAACCTGACACAAAATGCCACTGTAATATTCTTACAGCACTGAATGCCTGTATCAATTCAGCCTTCTCACCTGGGCATGCTTCGCCGGATCCTCATACCGGTCCAAAAAAGCAGGCCCCAGCATGACCGTCTCATCGGCAAATTGAATTGCTTTTACCTCGGTCAGCACGGAAATCACCTTTTTCACACGAAAATCCGGGAAAAGGTTCAGCACCTCCATGGGAATCTCCCCGTCAAACTGCTCATATTCCGCAAACAGAGTCCGGTAATCCAGCTCATCCCTGGGATGGGGCTTTATATAGATCTGCCCTTCCGCCTGATATTCTTCAATCAAATCCCGGAAAATTCTTTCCCTGGTCTGCAGGTCGCAGAGAGGCTCCGTCAGGATCAAAATCTTCTCTATGCCCACGCTTTTCTGAATTTGACTTTTAAGGGCATCTATATTCCTTACAAAGGCCCTTAAAATAATATCCCTGCCTTCCGCCGTCAGATGATCCGCCAGCGCCTGCCTGCTGACCTCCACATACTTTTTGCAGGGAGCCTCGATAACGCTTATATCATTCACTTCCATATCAATGCAGTATTTACCGTATCCGTTCTGCACAAAAATCAGATTCAGCTTAGAAGACATAAAGGCCTTAAGCTTAAAAAAGCCTCTGTTTTCATATCTGGCCCCATCAATATACTTAAGCGTGTTCAATCCGTCCTCCACCGCATGATAGGGAATATGCTTCCAGTTTAAGTAATAGCCGATAGGGTCAATATCACAGAACACATATACATCTTCATATTGTGTAAAGTCTGCCGGAATTTCCTGCGCACACAGCCTGCCGAATTTTTTTGTCATCCGTATCCTGCGCAGCATATTTCCTACTATATTTCCGCCCTCCGCCATGTATGGATCCAGCTCCGGGTATGCGCTCTGCCGCTTTTCATTATATTCCAGCACCTCTTTAAAAAAGCCGCACTTTCTGACTCTTTCCGGAAAATCGCCAAAATTCGTGGACATTTTGCTCAGCACCAGCGTTGCCCTGCCCTGATCTTCCTTCGGCCTGTTTAATTCCTTTAAAAATGTAACGTATACATGGTAATAGGTATGGCAAACATAGATTGCGCCGTTTTTCTTCTTATACTCACTCATCCACTGTCTCCAATAAATCGGCTTCCGTCAATTTGATGATAATGGGGATCAACTGGTCTATGGGTACATGGATCAGGTCGCTGACAGCAATTAAATCCCGTTTCCCATCTGCATACGCAATAAAATCAACCATGCTTTTTACTACGTCATAAGAACCCTTTTTGCTTACGGTAGGGTACATCCCCCTCTTTCCAAGCTGGGGCTCACACAGACACTTGATCCGATAAAATTCATTATACTCAAGGGCATTCAGAATCGCTTCATAAACTTCATATGCCCCCTGAAGTCCCTTCGGTGAGATAAGATTCAAATCATCCAAAGAGGTATGATATTCCGGGTACTCGCCATATTTGCTTCTGCATACCACACAAACCGGAAGATCTATGCCGGGAGCATTATACTGCCGCTCGTCAGATCCTCTGTTCAAATAGGTATAACGTTTATATTCCGGGTAATAAAAGGATAACACATTCCGCGCCGCTCTGTCAGCCAACGTATTACCATCCCTGCTGGGAACATAGGAAAAAGTTCTGTCATCACCCACACAGGAAAGCACAAAGCCCGCAATGGTATTCTTTTTCATATGCTCAAAATGCTTTGACAAGTAAGTAATAGAGCCTATTGTTTCCGGGATCCACAGGAAACGATAGGTGTATTTTCTGTTTGTCTGTGCGGCAATTTTTTTTGCAAGCGCCACTGCCAGTACCGGGCCGGATAATTCGTTATTGGCCATGGACGGATGGCAGATATAGGTGGAAATTAAAATCTCCTTCTCTTCCTTCCCGGGAATCACCAGTTCTCCGTAGGTCAGGCTGCCGTCAAACAGTTCACTGTCAATCACCATGTGATAACGCCCGAAAGGCAAAGAATCTCTTTGATTCTCCGACATACAGAATCCATATCTTTGTACATAATAGGAGGTTACATAAGGAACCGCTTCCGGCTGCCCCTTTTGCACATAAATATATTGCTTCAGCTCTTCCAGGTCCACCCAGCGGTCTACCGGCACGGAGTACCCCACCACATGTAAATTAAGATCCTTGTAATCTATGATGTGATTACCCTTTTCATCCTCAATATATGCCTGGCGGATGGACCACTCTTTCGGCACGGTCCAGTCAAAAACCTTCGTTCCTGACGGCACCTCATGCACGGTTATTTCGGGCAGCTCTCTCTTTATGATTTCCAGCGTGCGCCTCACGCCGTCTCCGGTCAGGCTTCTGTCTATCGGGAACAGTTCCCTGGCCAGTTGATACATCTCATTGCCAACATTCATACTCTGTCTCCATCCTGTCTGTTTATTGCTGCGGTTTATTATTTCCCTTGCTGCGCCCATACCGCAGTCTGCGGTATCCATGCAAAAGCTTATAATATAGCAGAAAAAGAAGGGGGCTTTTCACATGCAGCGCAATCAGCTACCTGCTTTCCGCGTCCGTATACTGCTTATAATACACATTATTTTCATATTCGGGAACCTGTGTGATAATATACTCCCTGAGCCTGCGCACAAAAGCAAGTGACGGCCGGGCCGCTGCCTGCAGATAGGAAAACAGTG
>CAZAMX010000230.1:0-4544 GCA_964486095.1 uncultured Acetatifactor sp.
AAATGGCAGAGGTTCTCCTGATGGACGAGCTGCCTGTAAACTGGACCTATCCGCTGATACAGCCCAAGTTAATAGACGAATATCTTCGACGCATTGATTCTGTTTAAGGAGGCCTTCCCATGATCTACACCGTAACCTTTAACCCGGCCATTGATTACGTGGTACATACAGACCGAATGGCTGTGGGCAAGATCAACCGCTCTGCCTGCGAGCAGATCTTCATCGGCGGAAAAGGCATAAACGTCTCCATTGTGCTGGCCCGGCTGGGAATAAAGTCCCTGGCACTGGGATTTGTGGCCGGATTCACCGGCAAGGCCATCGAGGACGGCGCTGCGGAAACCGGAATCGAAACGGACTTTGTGCATCTGAAAGAGGGCTGCTCGCGGATCAACGTCAAAATCAAGGCAGAGGAAGAAACCGAGCTGAACGGCCGGGGCCCCGATATTCCCGAAAGCGCCCTGATACAGCTTTATGATAAGCTGGACAAATTAGAGGCCGGAGACACGCTGGTGCTTGCAGGAAGTATTCCCGGCTCGCTGCCCGGTAATCTATATGAGCAAATACTGGCCCGGCTGTCCCATAAAGGGATTAAAACGGTAGTAGATGCCACAAAGGATCTGCTGCTGAACGTGCTGAAGTATAAACCTTTTTTGATCAAGCCAAATGATCAGGAGCTGGGAGAGCTGTTCGGTACGGAGTTAAAAACAGAGGGGGAAATTATTTCCCGGGCAAAAAAGCTGCAGGAAATGGGAGCGGTGAACGTACTGGTATCCATGGCGGCTCGGGGCGCCATCCTCTTGGACGAAAAAGGACAGGTCTACAAGTGCGGTGTATGCAAAGGCAGCGTCAGAAATTCCGTAGGCGCAGGGGACTCTATGGTGGCAGGATTCCTGGCCGGCCTGGAAACCGGCAGTGCCGAATACGCCTTAAAGCTGGGAACGGCCGCCGGCGGCGCCACTGCTTTTTCGGACGGGCTGGCAGAAAGGGATAAAATTTACGAATTGCTGCAGCAGCTTCCCTGAGCCTGATAGGCATCTGTCACGGTCCCATGAACGCAGTCCCTTGGATTTGGAAATTCCGATTAATTTTAAAATGCCGCTTGGCCGGCGGGATGAGAGGAAATATGAAAAAGTATCAGGGTATGGGCATCGGAGAAACCGTAGCCTTCGGAAAAATAAAATTGTTTTGCAGATCTGACCTGACTGTGGAATATTTACACATAGCGGATGTGGAAAGCGAAATAGCACGCTTCCGGCAGGCAAGGACTTTCGCCCTCCGGCAGCTGCAGGAGCTTATGGAAAAGACCCTGCTGGAGGCAGGCAGAGACAGCGCAGCCGTCTTTGAAGCGCATCAGATGATACTGTCTGACGCAGATTTCGACGACTCCGTCATCGGCATGATAAGCAGCCAGAGTATAAACGCGGAATATGCCGTTAAGGCTGCGGCCGAAGCCCTTGCGGAAAGGTTTGAGGCTATGGACGACGCCTATATGAGCGCCCGCGCATCGGACATGCGTGATATTTCCGGCCGCCTGATCCGCATCCTTTCCGGGGCCGCACCTTTTGAGCCCATCTCACAGGAGAAGTTCATCCTCTGTGCCGACGACCTTACTCCCAGTGAAACTGCCGTCTTCGACAAGGACAGGATCCTTGCATTTATCACCGCCCGCGGTTCCTCCAATTCTCACACCGCCATACTTGCGCGAGGCAGGAATATTCCCGCAGCGATCGGCGTGGGAGACGAATTTCTCCTGGAAGTCCGAGACGGTGATGAAGTAATAATAGACGGAAGCACCGGAGAAATCTTTGTCGATCCTGATGAAAGAACCCGGAAAATGCTGCTGGAAAAGCAGCACTCTTTTACAGAAGAAGGGCTGCTGCTGCAAGAACTTAAGGGCAGGGAAAATATTACCCTGGACGGGAAAAAAATAGATATTTATGCCAATATCCAAGGTCCGGAGGACATGGAACGTGTCCTTGCCAATGACGCCGGCGGCATCGGCCTTTTCCGCAGTGAGTTTCTTTATCTTGAAAGAGAGGATTATCCGACGGAGGAACAGCAGCTTACTGCATATCAAAAAGTACTCACAGATATGAAGGGTAAAAAGGTAATCATTCGCACTTTGGATATTGGGGCAGATAAACAGGCCGGCTATTGCCATCTGAAAAAAGAGGAAAACCCAGCTCTCGGATGCCGGGCCATACGCCTTTGCCTGATGCGCCCTGAGATTTTTAAGATTCAGCTTCGCGCGCTTTTCAGGGCATCCGTTTATGGGAACTTAGGTATTATGTTCCCCATGATTACCTGCGTTTCGGAGCTTAAAGAAATTCTGGAAATCTGCGATGAGGTAAAAGCGGAATTAAAAAAACAGGGCTTTAAATATTCGGAAAAAACGGAATTAGGGATCATGATCGAGACTCCCGCCGCCGCTCTCATCAGTGACAAATTAGCTCCCATGGTGGATTTTTTCAGCGTGGGGACCAATGATCTTACTCAATATACACTAGCCTGCGACAGGCAAAATCCCGATGTGGAGCAATTTGTGGATCCCCATCATGAGGCCATTCTGCGCCTGATTGAGATAAGCGCCGCAAACGCCCACCGGAACGGTATCCGCATAGGCATCTGCGGCGAGCTGGGAGCAGATACTGCCCTCACCGAAGCATTCTTACGCATGGGGATTGACGAGCTGTCCGTTTCCCCGGATCTGGTGTTAAAGGTCCGCCAGACAGTGCGCGGGATTGACCTGTCAAAGTAAGGCGTCGTTATTGTCCTTCTGCCAGTAGGTCCATTTGACTTCCGGCCGGAAACCGATTTTTCGATAAAATTCATTGTCACCGCCTGTCATATGGGTGGCGCCTGCCAATTTCATTTTCCGATACAGTTCTGACAGCGCCGCCGAAGCAAGGCCTTTGTGCCGATATTCCGGAATCGTGCAAAGAGGCTCCATATACGCCAGCTTATTTTCCGGTGTCCACCACATTCCTGCATAACAGGCATACTCTTCCCTTTCATCGGCAATGACAACTGCCAGATGGGGCGTGGCATGAGGCGCCACCTGCAGCAGGTAATTACTTTGCTCATATTGATGATCCCATGGCCCCTCAGCCTGTTCATGGTCAAAGCCTTTCCAGCAGCATTTGCTGATCTTGTCCAAATCATATTCTTCCGGTCTCACGAAATGAAAACCCTCCGGCAGCGGATAATCCAACACCTCATCAAAGCTAAACTGCATCTCCTGGCTTTCCCATACTTGAGAATATCCCGCCTGTTCAGCCGCCTTTATCAGTGCATCCTGCCCGCCAAACAAAATCAACTGTATTCTTTTTTCCTTCATAGACATATTTTCGTCTGCATATGCAATCATTTCTGCTGCCAGCTCTTCATATCCGGGCCGCAGGCTGAAATAAATATCCGTCACCGGACTTTCGTAGAAGCAAAATGCCACTATTTTTCCCTTGTCCTCCCAGATACGATTTTTATAGGAATATGTTATGTCCATCCAATACGCAAAGGATGAGAACGCATATTCAAAAAAGGGAGCCGCCACCCCATTTCTCCAATCCCTCTCATAAATATCCAGCATAAACTGATAGATCTTTCCGCAATCGGCCAGCACACTGAATTGTCTCGTTGTAACGTTTTGCACTCCCATGATCCTCCTTCCTTCCCTGATCGAACTGCTAAGACCATTGTACGGAAAAATATGCTGTCACACAAGTATCCAGAATGCTTATATCTAATCTGAACGGCTGCTGCAGACCTGTCAGTTTCACTCTGTGCGCAGTGCAATAACCGGATCTTTCTTTGCGGCCATCCGGGACGGGATCAGGCCGGCAATCATGGTCAGGATTACGCTGACAGCTACGAGGATTACCGCTGCTGTTGCGGGCAGAACCGCAATCCCGCTGATACCGGTCAGCTTTTCGGCAATGATGCTGATGGGAAGATTCAGCAGTAAAGTCACCCCAATTCCAATTAATCCTGCAGTGAATCCCACGATAACGGTTTCCGCATTAAATATTGATTGTGTTCGGCGTGTCATAGTCGATAGAACCTAATGCTGCTAATGTATCGCTGAGTGTGGAACCGGACACGGTAGACGGCATGTACTCATCATAATAACCGGCCAATACCGTCTCATCCGTCGTCGCTGTGATCATCTGGTCGAAGGCGGCAGCGACAGCGGCATATCCCTGAGCATTGAACAGATCGCCGTTAAAGTATCCTCCGCTGCAGTTTTTGTATATCCTCACCTTAATCTCCTGAAATGTCAGGAAAAAACTCCGCAGTTTAAACCTGCGGAGTCCATATTTTTGAATCTGTAAATAATTCTGCTTATCTCTTGGAGAACTGAGGTGCGCGCCTTGCAGCTTTCAGACCGTACTTCTTTCTCTCCTTCATGCGGGAATCTCTGGTAAGGAAGCCCGCCTTCTTCAGTGCAGGTCTGTACTCTGCATCTACCTGAAGCAGCGCTCTCGAAATACCGTGTAGGATGGCACCGGCCTGGACCGTATAACAGCCGCCCTTAACATTTACCAGAA
>CAZAMX010000231.1:0-4530 GCA_964486095.1 uncultured Acetatifactor sp.
TCAGGTTTTGGACGATTGTTTTTCTGTGCGGGCTTCTGGGGCTCCAGGCGGGCTGTGGGAGCCGAGAAGAGTCAGGAAGCAGGGAAGAAGCAGGACACAGCAGCGGGCAGGAGGACACGGCGTTATTTTTAGAGCCGATGGAGCTTTTGAAATTCGAAGATCCCGACAATGAAAATCTGGCGGATATGCTCCAAAGAGCCGGGAGCGGCATGATGGTGCAGCTTCGGGCAGGCGGTCTGCTGGGCAGCGGCGTAATCTGCGGGACAGAGGGAGACCGGCTGTTGATTTTGACGGCAGCTCATGTGCTGGAAGAGGCGGGGGATGCCGTGGAGGTGGTTTTTACGGAGCATGTGAGTGTGCTCACGGAAGAGTTTGAATGCTTTGCTGCCGGAGATTTTGCCCTGGTGCGGGTATCAGGCAGTGATGTGCCGGAGAATACCTTGGACCGGTGTCTTTGTGCCAACATAGATAAAGACAGCTTTGATGAGGCGACGGGAGGGCAGGGCTGCATTGTTATGGGGAGCAGAAGCGGTGTGGCTGCGGAAGCCTATGAGGGCGTGATCCTGGATCACTGGATTTACATGGAGGATTACGGGCAGTATATGATGTGGGTGAAGGCGGAAGGGAAACAGGGAATGTCAGGGGGAGGCCTTTTTGACAGGCAGGGGCATTTCCTGGGCATTATATCCGGGGGCAGCGAGGACGGGGAGCTGGCAGTAGTGCCCCTGAGCCTGATTCTGGCGGAGGCAGAGCTGCCGCAGTCATAAAAAATGAACAGGACATACTGCTGTCATGTTTTATGGAGTATACTGAATAAAAAAAGGAGGCAAAGGATGAATTATTCAGTATTTGAGCGGGCGAAGGCGTTTATGTACCGTAATGCCAGACCGCTGGACATGGCCAGATTTCAGTATCATTTTGAGGGGGGCAGCAGGGAAGCGGTATTGCAGGCATTGTCTTATTACCAAAACGCAGACGGCGGCTTTGGACATGCTTTGGAGGCCGACTGTTGGAATCCGCATTCCACGCCGCTGCACGGCAGTACGGCAGGAGAAATTATCCGGGAGACGGGTTGTGCGGATGCAGGACATCCGGTCATTCAGGGGCTGTTGAAATGGTACGGGAGCGGCAGCTGCTTTAACGGAAAGACCTGGGATATGGTGGTGGAAAGTAATAATGATTATCCCCATGCGCCCTGGTGGCATTCGGACAGTGAAAGCTCCTGTCACACGGATTACAATGGTACGGCCCAGATTGCCGGCTTTTTGGTCCGCTATGGGAAACCGGAAAGTGAACCATACCGGCTGGGAATGCGCATTATAAACGAAGCAGTAGAGGCGCTGCGGTCCTCTGAGCTGGCGGATATGCACACCTGTGCCTGTTATGTTCATATGCTGGAATATGTTACCGATGCAGGAGTTGAAGAGCAGATTCCCTGCGAGCTGTTAAAGAAAAAGCTGCACGAAGCTGTGAAGAGGCTGATTACCGCGGATACATCCCAGTGGGGAGGTTATGTATGCAGGCCCTCCCAGTTTCTGAATTCCAGGAGCAGTATGTTCTATCAGGAGAATAAGGAGTCGGCGGAGTACGAGTGTAAGCATATTGCGGCCACACAGCTTGAGGACGGTTCCTGGGAGGTACCATGGGGGTGGGCTGATTTCCCCGAGGTCTGGCCAATCAGTAAAATAAGGTGGAAAGGCCAGATGATTATTGAAAATCTGCTGTATTTAAAGGGATTTGGGATGATTTAGTTTAAGGCATCTTCACAAGACACTTTTCTTCAGATGAATTTTATGGTATTATGACCATATTCAAGGCAGGAAACGGCCGAATGGCCATCCATACCGTGATTGCGGAGCAATCATGGTAATGACCATATTCAGGCTGCTCAAAGCTGTAGGAGAAGAGAAAAGATGTTTTGGGATAAGGTATCCGGATTTATTAATGCGTCTGCCGGAGTAAGCCGGAAAGCAGTGCGGCTGCTTGAACTTGCAGGGGCAAATTTTAAATGGCAGTTTGATATGGAATCATACAGAAATTTTTTTGCAGACGCCGGGTATCAGGGTGTTGAGTATTATATCATTCCCGGGAGAATGCCCTGTGCAGTTGCAGTCATTACAAAAAAACAGAGCAGGGAGCCTTGACGGACGGAATGAGCGGAGTCAGGCAACGTGCTCTGTTTGCCTGTTTTGCGGAAAGCGGGGAGGTACTTGATATGGGGATACAATATAAGAAATTGACGGAAAAGGACTTGGGCACATTTATTGAAATGCGGATTTGCCAGCTGCGGGAGGAAGGTGCAAAGGAAGAGGTGGATCTGACACCTGCTTTACTGGATTATTATCATCGGCATATGGCGGATGGCACTTTTGTGTCCTGGCTGGCTGTTGACGGAGACAGAATCGTAGGGACAAGCGGAATGTCGTTTGTTGAGAAACCGCCGTATTTTGGCTGCCCTAACGGAAAAATAGGATTACTTTCCAGTATGTTTACGGCTTCTGATTATCGCAGGCAGGGAATTGCAAAGGAATTGTTATCACGGGTGATCGGGGAAGCGAAGGAATACGGATGCGGCAGTGTGCAGATAACGGCTTCCGATATGGGAGTACTGTTGTATTCGGATTTTGGTTTTGTGAAAAATGATAAGTTTATGCAGTATAAATTATAGAGAAACTCAGACACGCTTTCACTTGAGGGTAGCATAGTCCGCATTGAGAACAACGGCTGTTTTTCTCCTGCTATTCAGCTGCCTGGGGACAAGTAACTTCTTGCAAAGACCGTAAAAATATCGGTACTTAGTCTCCGTTCTTTGGAGACTTAGGTACCGTTATGTTTTTTCTCGAGGATAAGCGCGTCTGAGCAGGAAGTTACTTGTCACCAGGCGGCGTGACTTACTGCAAGGGTGAACTGTTACAAGCGTTACAAGTTTTGTCCGGCGGAGGGTATCTGCCCTTGTATTTTCCGGAAGCAGGGTTTATAATATCTTGTGGATTTTATTTCATTCACAAGGAGAAAGGATGAGGAAAATGACGAAGATAGATGTGGTTTCTGGTTTTTTGGGAGCAGGCAAGACAACACTGATCAAAAAGCTGTTAAAAGAGGCTTTGGACGGCAGCAAGACGGTACTGATCGAAAATGAATTTGGCGAGATCGGGATTGACGGTGGCTTTCTGAAGGAAGCAGGCATTGAGATCAAGGAGATGAATTCCGGCTGCATCTGCTGTTCCCTGGTAGGTGATTTCGGCGCTTCACTGAAAGAGGTCATCGAAACTTATGCGCCGGAGAGAATTCTTATCGAGCCCTCCGGTGTCGGAAAGCTTTCCGACGTGCTGAAGGCGGTGGAGAATGTGGCATCGGATCTGAAGGTACAGGTAAACAGTGCCGTGGCGGTGGTAGACGCTTCCAAGGCTAAAATGTATATCAAGAATTTCGGCGAATTCTTTATCAATCAGATTGCCTTTGCAGGCACAATCATTTTAAGCAGGACGGACAAGGTAAGTCAGGAGAAGCTGAATGAGTGTGTTGCTCTTGTCCGTGAGCATAATGAGAAGGCCACGATTATTACTACGCCTTTGGATCAGCTGGAAGGAAAGGCTGTGCTGGAGACGATTGAAGGAGCGGATACTCTGGATGAAATGATGCGGGAAATGATGGAGCAGCTGCATGACGAAGATGAGCATGAACATCATCATCACCATGATGAGGATGAGCATCATCATGAGGACGAGGAATGTCCCTGCTGCGGCCATCATCATGACGAGAATGAACATTGTCACCATGAGGGCGAACATGAGCATTGTCACCATGGCGACGAGGATGAACATTGTCACCATGAGGGCGAACATGAGCATTGTCACCATGGCGACGAGCATGGACATTGCCACCATGAGGGCGAACATGAGCATTGTCACCATGAGGGCGAGCATGGTCATCATCATGAGGACGGCCATGAGCATCATCACGATCATGACCATCATGGACATCACCACCATGCGGATGAGGTGTTCACCAGCTGGGGCAGGGAGACTCCGAACAGGTTCACCACCGAAAAGATCGAGGGCATTCTGACAGCCTTGGACAGCGGGGAATACGGTGTGATCCTGCGCTCTAAAGGAATGGTTCCCGCAGAGGACGGTACTTGGATTTATTTTGATTATGTACCGGAAGAGCATGACATCCGGACAGGTAAGCCGGAGGTGACGGGAAAATTCTGTGTCATCGGTGCCGAGCTGAAGGAAGATAAGCTGGAGGAACTGTTTCAATAGAAGATGACGGAACTGCTATAAAATGTCTATGAGAAAGGCGGCAGAAATGAAACCCGTATATGTGATTAACGGCTTTCTGGAGAGCGGGAAGACGGAATTTATCAGCTGTACCCTGTCACAGCCCTATTTTCAGATCAAGGGAAAGACATTGCTTTTGCTGTGCGAGGAAGGGGAAAATGAATATGATGAAGCTCTGTTAAAAAGGAGCCGTACGGAAGTGGAGCTCCTTGAAGAAGAGGCGGACTTTAATCCGGAAAAGCTGACT
>CAZAMX010000232.1:0-4527 GCA_964486095.1 uncultured Acetatifactor sp.
CGTTTCCGATGACCGGAATACTGACCATTTCCGTGCGTACCATCTGAAAGCTGTCGTCACAGATTTCTATCGCTCTGGGCTTCGTGGGATCCCTGCGGATATATCCGTTCTTTTCCAGTGTTTCCAGATGGGAATGGACGGAAGAGGTGGACTTTAGGTTTACCGTCTCGCAGATTTCCCGTACGGTAGGCGGGTATCCTTTTTTAAGAATTTCATCTTTAATATAGTCAAGTATTTCCTGTTGCTTTGCAGTGATCTTTCCCAATCCCATTGGCAGTGTCCTCCTTAAGTAGCGCTTGCTTTTTATTTTATCCTTATTGTAACACAGTAGGTTTCAAAAAGCAAACATATATTCCAAAAATATGTTCGAACAGGTAACAGTCACGCATTACAGCAAGTCACGCCGCCGGGAACAATGACTTCCTGCTCAGACGCGCACAGGCAGGGCTGAGCTGTTACTTATGTGTACATGATTGGGTGCCGGGCAGGGGATCGGTATCGTGTCTGGCAAAGCGGAATTCCCTGGGGGACATTCCCCGGGCTTTTTTGAAGGCATCGCCAAAATAATTACCGTCGGAAAATCCACAGGTCAGGGCTATTTCGGTAATTGTCAGACTGGTGGTGAGCAGAAGCTCTTCGGCATTCTCCAGGCGGATATGGGTCAGGTATTCCTTAAACTTCAGTCCGACGGTTTTATGAAATTTCCTGGAAAACCAGGCAGGACTCATATGGGCATTTTGGGCTACGGCTTCCAGGGTCAGGGGCTCGGCGTGATGGGCATAGATATAGCGGACGGCTTCCTGGATGACGGCATCCTCAGGAGCCGGCATCTGTGCAGGCTGCTCTAAGCCGCGGCACCGTCCCAGAAAGGCGAGAAGCTGAAACAGGAAACTTTTGATCTGGATTTTGGAATAACAGTCATCCGCCAGGGTTTCCCCTGCCATTTTTTGAAAAAGCTTCTTTACATAGCCCTGCTGTTCCGGAGGGATGGACAGCTTAGATCTTGAAAAAATAGAAGCTAAGCCGTTGCCTGCGCATTGGGTCTCAAAGTAATCTATATAGGCCGGAATAAAATTGACGGTGAAGCGCTCCGCCGGCTGTCCGGAGCCGTAAACAGTCTGATGGAGCCGATAAGGAGCAAGCATGATAATATCGCCGGCGGAAAGATAATAGATGGTGTGGTCAATGAACATCCTGCAGCTTCCGGAGATTAAGTAATAGATTTCATAATAAGGATGGTAATGAGGTTTTTCCATAGAAAAAGCCTGAGCCCGCCGGGCGCGCTCCACCATAAATTCATTTACCACATTCCTGCAGGCTTCCTCCTGCCTGGAGGCTTTGCTTTTGAGTATCTGCGCAGTCATTTCCTTTTTTTCCATAATCGACAGCCTTTTTCCTTCTGCCGCGCAGGCGGCTGTTTGGTGCGGCGTTTCCGCAGTCAAATTCAAATTTCAAAGTGAAAGTCAGATTAAAAAAGCAAAAAATCTGTAAAACAATCCAAAAATCAGCTTAAAAACAGTATAATTACTCTTATTTTTGTTATATCATAAAGCTGTCAAAGCAGTCAATGGGAAGAAAAGGAGAAGAGGGAATGAAGGCATTTTTGTCAAAAAAGGATGAGAAGTTCAGGGAGTTTGCCCAAAACGGCCATATGGGAAAGGTAGTGCTTCAGCTGGGCCTGCCTCTGGCGCTGTACCAGAGTCTGAATCAGCTTTTTAAGATATTGGATACGCTGATGGCGTCCCATATCGGGAATTCTACGGTATCCGCCGTGGCTTATCTGTCCCAGATTAATCTGATGCTTTCTGCCATTGGCGGCGGTCTGGCGGTGGGCTCCAGCATCAAAATCAGCGAAGCCTACGGCGCGGGAAAATTTGAGCTGGTAAAGCGCAGGGTAAGCACACTGTTTGCCATGTGCGCCATATTGGGAGGCGGAATTTTATTGTTCCTGGCGCCTTTTACTCCCCAGTTTCTCAGGATCATGAATACGCCGGAGGAGTTTATTTCAGAAGGAAGCACTTATTTTATTCTGGAACTGGTTGCCATGGTAATTACCTTTTTTAACAGCGTATACATCGCCATAGAAAGAGTCAGGGGCAATTCCAGGCGTATTCTCTATCTGAACATGTCGGTAATTGTGGTGAAGCTTGGCTTGACAGCCTGGTTTGTCTACGGCCTGGCAGGCGATGTGACCATGATCGCCATTGCAACGATTTTATCACAGCTGGTAATGCTGGCGGCTGCGGTGATTAACCTGAATCAGGGGGAAAATGTATTTGGCTTTTCCCTGAAGGCAATTGCCTTTAAAAGCGAAGTGGTGAAGCCAATGGTGGGGCTGTCCATACCGGTAATCGTTGAAAAAGCGGCGTTTGCCATGGGAAAGGTGGTAGTCAATTCCATGAGTACCGTCTATGACTCCCTGACTGTAGGAGCCTTGGGAATATCCAATAATATCGGCGGAATCACCACCATGCCCCAGAACGGCTTTCAGGAGGGCGGAACGGCCATCATCAGCCAGAATCTGGGGGCAAAAAAGCCTGACAGGGCCCTCTTGGCCTTTAAATGGACCTTAGGTATCAACGTACTGTGCGGACTTTTTTTCATGACCTTATCCCTGATTTTTTTAGGGCCGTTGTCGCGGCTGTTTTCCAAAGGCAATGCCGAGTTTGCCGGAATGATAGCGGAGGTTTATCGTCTGGAGGCACTGGGAGCCGTTCCATTAGGCGTGAACGCGGCAGTTATGGGATTGCTTTACGGCTTTGGAAAAACAAAAATTACACTGTTTATGAACTTTTGCCGAGTGTTTGTATTCCGCATCCCGGTATTATGGGCATTACAGCAGTTTACAAATCTGGGAAATATCAGCGTGGGGATTGTTATGGTGGTAAGTAATACCTGCAGCGGCATTCTTGCGGCGGTTATTGCCGTTATTATGATCAGAAAAATCTGCAGAGAGCAGGAAATTAAGTTCTTTCAGGCCGGGAAAAAGGCGGCGGACCAAGAAGCGAAAGAGGATTTGCTTATGTAGAAAATATGTTCGATTCTCCTGTTGACAAACATCTGTTCTTATAATATAATGCAATTACAGAACAAATGTTCCGAACATACGGATGGACAGGGAGATGAAAAGCATGAAAAAGCATAACGGGAGAAAACTTAAGAATATTCAGGAGATGAGTGACAGGGAGCTGAAACATTATGGGCGGTGTCTGCGTCTTCGCAGAGAGCGCAGGCGGAAAGCGGCAGCGGTTTTTCTCACCGTGATTGCTACTATATGCGTGGTATTAATCTGTGTGATTTCATACGGTACCATCAAATCAAACGCAAACAGCGATTTTAAATACTATAAGCAGGTTACCGTGGAAGCGGGAGAAAGCTTATGGGATATTGCCGGTGAGTATGCGGACGGTGATTATTATAAGGACAGGAACAGTTATATTACAGAGGTCCAGCGTATCAATCATCTGGATGCAGACGGAAGGCTGGTGGCCGGACAGAGTCTGATCATTCCCTATTATTCTGCGGAGTTTGTATATTAAACAGGATCAGGTTTTGGAAAGTTAAACACAAGTGGATTATGATCATGGAGAAATATAAAACTCTAATGGAGTTAAATAGAAAAGCGCTCATGTAGAAGATGTTGTAAACCGGATTTTAGTCCGCTCCTTTTTCCCGCAGCCGTACAACGTTGGCTGCTCGGCGGCGCCTTTCGTCATCCTGGGCAGCATAGTGCTTTCTGGTGGTATTAACGTCCTTGTGGCCCAATACATCAGCCACCAGATAAATGTCTCCGGTCTCCTGATACAGCGTGGTGCCGTAAGTGCTGCGCAGCTTGTGAGGCGTGATCTTTTTTAATGTAGTGACCCGGGAAGAATATTTTTTTACCAGGTTTTCCACGGAGCGAACAGCCATCCTGCGGTTTTGCAGGGAGAGGAAGAGCGCGTTTTCATGCCCCTGCTCCGGAATGATATGATGCCGTTCCTCAAGATAGTCCAGGAGGGCGGTTTCCACCTCTTCACCGAAATATACAACGGCTTCGTAGCCGCCCTTGCGGCGTATTTTAATGCCACACACATCAAAATTAACATCCTGGAGATCCAGTCCGACACATTCGGACACACGGATGCCTGTTCCCAATAGCAGAGTCAGCAGGGCCACATCCCTTACCTTGGTTTTTTTATGGTATTCCAGTTCTTTTTTTGTCAGCTTTGTACCGTCCTCCACCTGGTCCAGCAGCATTGCAACTTCATTGGGTTCCAGACGAATGATTTCCTTGGCATGCTTTTTGGGCATGGGGACCAGAGCGGCAGGATTGTTTTTAATCAGCTCGCTCTGATAAAAATAATTGTAAAAGCTGCGCAGCGCGGCCAGCTTTCTTTCCTTGCCGCGTTCGTCGTTGGTGATTTCCCGTCCGTCCTTCTCATAGTAGGACATGTATTCCAGATATTCCTCGATGTCGATTCTGGTCAGCTGTTCCAGAATCTCCAGCGGGAAATCCGGTATTTCCATTTTAGCGCAAACCGGGTT
>CAZAMX010000233.1:0-233 GCA_964486095.1 uncultured Acetatifactor sp.
GGAACTTTCGGTATCCAAGCCTGTTCCCATGTCATCCTTAAGGTTTCCCGAGCCGCTGTCCGGCATTCCGCTCCCGGCATCCGTTCCTGTACTGCTTACCGTTCCTCCGGCGCTTCCACTGCTTTGCGGTCCGTCGTCGGAGACATAAGAACCCATAATTCGATTCATCTCATCCTGCGCTTTTTCCAAACCCACAAAGTATGCCGCCAGCCAGGCCATGCAGCAAAGCATGA
>CAZAMX010000233.1:243-4525 GCA_964486095.1 uncultured Acetatifactor sp.
AAACAGCAGACACATGATCTGATAGGTTCGTTTTGGTTTTCTTTTTAATGAATTGTTGGCATTTTTCATATTTGTTAATTTCCTTTGCTTCTCTACCCCCCCACACAATATTACCATTTTGGTAATTTGTCAAGTACTAACTTGCCATAATGGTGATATATAAAAGTCCAAAATGGAAATACAATAGAAGCATCAGGAGGAACAACATGAATTTAAAAAAACTTCGCGCACAGAGAAGTCTTTCCCAAAAGGCCGTGGCGGACGGTGTGGGATGCTCCCCTACAGTCTATTCCAGATATGAGACCGGAGAGCGGCAGCCCTCTATAGAAATGCTTCTGGCCCTGTCAAAATTTTTTGGTGTTTCCGTGGATTATCTGATCGGAAATCCGGAGACTGCAGGGCCTTGTTTTTCTGATGCGGAAATGGAACTGGTCAAGGCAGCCAGGGAAGCGGATGAAAGAGCCAGGGAGGACGCCCTGAGCTTATTAAAACGCCACCCTGCAAGGAAAAGAGAGCTTTCTAAATAAATGACAGCATAAAAAAAGTTCCTACCGCGAAATATTCGCAACAGGAACTTTTCTCACTTTTGAAAAGCATTATTTTCTACGCAGCTCATCTTCCATGGAGCGGGTCATTACCACCTTCATATCTTTCAGCTCCATTCCGCTTATTCCGAAAAGCAGCTTGATAAAAAAGGTATAATGGAATAAGGGTACGGGAAAATCCACTGTTTTTTTCTGCCATTCCTTTTCGGAGCCGGCAATCGTCACTGTTCCGAACAGCTGTCTGTCCTGGAAGACGGACATGGACAGCTGGGCCAGATCCGGCGTGTTTTCCGACGCCCGGCAGAAAAATTCCAGCCGGAAGGTTCCCCGCTCTTTCACCGCCACCTGTATGGTGGTAGACTTGCCCTTGGTTGTGTCGATCAGAGCCGGATCAAGATCCGCTTCCTCCCGCATCTCTATCTTCAACAGCGTTCCCATGGATTCATTCTCTTGCTCGGCGCACTTTTCCAGCTCTTTATCCAGCTCTGTTTCCCTGCCGTGCATTCTCAGATATGCCGGCGTCCCCAGCAGAAAGCGGCAAATATTGGCCCCGTTCCGTACAAATTCTTCACGGGTCACCCTGCCCTGTTTTAATTCTTCCATGGAATTGTCTCCGCCGGAATTGCTCAGGGCATCCCCCGTCACCATGTACAAATCATTCTGGGCCCGCACCATGGCCCCCATATTTTTAGCGGACGCAGGCTCGCCCTCATTATTGGCCTTTGCCCACCAGTCAGTCATAACAATTCCGGTATAGCTCCACTCCTCCCGCAGAATGGTTGTCAGCAGATCATAGCTGCCCGCCGTCCAGATCCCGTTGACAGGACCATAGGTAGACATGATGGAACGGGCCTGACCCTCCTTGACCGCAATTTCAAATCCTTTCAAATATAACTCTCGCAAAGCCCTTTCGGATACCACGCTGTCCGCAAAGCTGCGCCGATGCTCCTGATTATTGCAGGAAAAATGCTTGATGGTGCCCGTCACATGGTACCTGTGCATTCCCTTTAGCTGTGCTGCCGCCATTTTTCCCGTAAGCAGGGGATCTTCGGAAAAATACTCAAAGTTTCTGCCGTTTAAGGGATTTCTGTGCAGGTTCATGCCGGGCCCCAGCAGGGTATCCACCTTATTTTTGCGAAGCTCCAGTCCCTCCCACTCATACAGCTCTTCGCAAAGCTTCTCGTTAAAACTGCAGGCAAGACAGGTGCCGTTTGGCATGGCAAAAGCAATGGTTCCGCAGTCCATGCGGATACCGCTGGGGCCGTCTGCGCAGCAGCCTGCGGGAATGCCGTAGCGGCGCAGCCCCTCCGTCACGCCGCCAAAGGCCCCGGCCGTTCCCGGCGTCACCTTGGGAGAACACATTCCTTCGCCCCGGACAAGACAGCAAAGCTCTTCCTCCGTAAGCTGGGCCAGAAAATCCTCCATGGAAACTTTTCCGTTTTCCACATCGGTAAGCCGATACCCCATATCTCCGGTAAATGTATCCTTTGCTTCCGCCTGTAGCTGCCGGGACTGCACAGCTTTTGACTGTGATTGAAGTCCGGGCTGCACACTCTGCATCCGGGCTGACAGTCTGTCCAGCCTGCGCTGTGCAGGGTCGATTGTGCGCCGGGAAGCCTGCTGCCAGGCAATCCTATACGTGCCGTCGTCCTTCCTGGCTCCCGGCTTCATGCACTCAAAGCCTGCCACCGGCGCCAGGGCTTCCTCCAGCTGTTCCAGCACCACCGTGTCCCCGCACACGATATAAGTACCGCAGGGCCTGGCATCCCGTACGTTGCTCCCCGCATAAAACACATATTCTCCCGGTTCCAGCACAAAACAGGATTTGTGCCCCGTAACGCCGCTGTCATCGTAAGAGGCAAAACAGTTCATAGAAAAGCGGATGCTCAGCTCCTGACTTTCTCCGGGCAGTATGGTTTTCGTCTTGGCAAATCCGCAAAGCACCCTGGCCGGTTTGCCCAGCACTCCCTGAGGCGCCTGACAATATACCTGGACCACCTCTTTCCCGGCGCAGCTCCCCATGTTCGACACTTTTGTATAAATATTCATGCCCTCGCTTAAGGTCCCGGCCGCCGTGGCACTGATCACAAAATTCGTGTAGGACAGGCCGAAGCCAAATGGATACATCACCTTTTCCGGTGCAAAGGTAGAGAAATAGCGGTAGCCTATGTATATATCCTCGGCATAAAAATTTCTTACGTCATCCCCATAATTTTTTGTGGAAGGATAATCCTCAATATCCCGGGCGATAGTGTCGGAAAGCCTTCCCGAAGGGCATACATCACCGCTTAAGACATCCAGCACGCCGCTGCCGCCCTCCTGGCCGCCCTGCCACACATAAAGCACCGCTCCCGGATGATATTTTTCCACCCACTTCATGTCAATGATATTGCCCACGTTTAGCAGCACCACCGTGCGCTCAAATGCGCCGCACACTGCCTCCAGCATTTCTTCTTCCGTCTTTGTCAGCAGATAGCTTCCTTCTGCCGGAAGGTTATCCTTGTCCTCTCCGGCTGTGCGGCCGATAATGATCACAGCCGTATCGGATTCTTTTTTTGTACTCTCTGCCAATTCCCTGGATACCGGCATTTCCTCCTGAAACCAGGGCTCACTTGCCCAGCCGGCTCCCGTATCAAATGGATGGTTCTCCAGCCAGCCTGCATACGTTTTTTTCAGCTCTTCGTTCAGTACAAAACGCCCGTCCTCTTCCAGAGCCTCCCGGATGCCTGTCACATATGCCGTGTTTACCATGCCTCCCGAGCCTGTCCCGCTCTTGTAATAACAGAACTGGCTCCTGCCGAACAGGGCAATTCTGCTCCCGGCAGACAGCGGCAGAATATGATCCCGGTTTTCCAAAAGCACGATTCCTTCCGCTACTGCCTCTCTGGCCTTTGCCGCATATTTTTCCACTGCAAACAACTTCTCTTCCATAGTACCCTCCTGCTATATTAATTCATGGTAAAAACCTTCCCGCGAATACGAAGAAACAATATCCTGCCAACAGACTTTATCAGCTCAAGCACAATGGAATAAAGTAATGACACACCTGTCAGCGCTATAAAGATTAACCCCGCATACCGGAAGGAGTATATAAATCCCCTGAAAAGCGACATATAAAAGAAGGTATGAACAAAAAACATATTCATGGAATACCTTCCCAAAAAGGCCAGTACATGAGACAGTCCCGGAATCCCCGCCAGAAGCTCTGCCGCAAACCAGCATATAAACAGAGCGATGGGGCCGTCCAGAATCCATAAAAAGTAAGTATGCACCATAAAATTCTGCCGCACCAGCACTGCCAGCACAAGAAGCGCCAGCCCCAACAGAGCCTTCCAGCACTTGTTCAGCTTCCAGGCAAAAAGCTTTTCCAGCCATCCTTCATGGGCCGCCACAGCACCCAGCAGCATCACCAGATAATACCTGGACATGTCCCCGTCCAGCGAAATCACAGAAGGCAGCAGCAAAGCCGGCACAATCAGATACCTGCCGGCCCGCTTTACTGCCGGATAAATCAAGGGAATCAGGAAAATAATCACCAGGGCCGTTTCCATATACCACCAGGTCATATTCAGAGTAGGCGTATCAAAAATATTGGCCAGCCCCAGCATGTCCAGCAGACCAAACATTCCTCCCTGCCAGCCGCTGCCGTAAAGCTTTCCGTAATCAAACTAGGAAAACCAACGGAGATTGACGCTTACATACATGACGGCAAAGCTGCCGATCAGCTTAAGGCACCG
>CAZAMX010000234.1:0-4519 GCA_964486095.1 uncultured Acetatifactor sp.
GATGATACCGGCTCTCCGCCTCACTTCCCCGTATATCGCTCTTCTGCAGGGTGCCGCTCTCCGTCAGCTGTTCCTCGCCGCCTCTTTCCTCCGTAATATAATACTGAAGGCTCTCCCCGAAAAACAGGATAAATTCCTTGAAAAAGACCCCCGCATACACCTCCTGCATATACTCGGAGCTGTACTCATCCGACTCTCCGTTCTCATGAAGAAGCACGTAATGAATGCACACCCTCGCTTTTGAACCGGTGCGATACTCAATAATGGTCTTATCCGCCATCTCCTGGGCCACCTTCTCATTACGCCGGTATTCCCTGAATAATTCCAGATGAATATTCTGGTCCATCAGCTCTTCCAGAAACTTTTCCGTCAGCCGGGCGGCGCTTTCCGTCAATTCTGCCTGATTTTCCGCATAATATTTCAAAAACGCAAGCCTGCACACCCTTCTCACAGGTTCTCCCCGCAGATACATGCGCTCGATCTCATCAAAAATATCCTTCTCCGTGACTCTTTCCTTCACAAAATACTCATAGGAACACCGAACCAGAAATGCTTCCTCCACCTCAAGCCTTGCTCCCTGGGAAACATAATACCGGAAGATTTCCATCTTTTCTCCCACAAAGGAGCCGGTATAGAGCATCTGCACCAATATCCTCTCGGCAATCCCATAGCAGTCCATGCCGAAGGACTGCGCCGCCTTCCAGACATCTCTGAGTCCCTTTGTCATTCCTCTGTAATACATGGTCAGATAGCTTAAAACCGTGCTGTTATACTTTCCCCTGCCGAAAGCATACACCGCCGAAGCCGTCAGCACCTCATCCTCTTCCATGCCGTTCTTTTCCATCAGTGGGCCGATCAGCCGTACCAGCAGCTTTACATCAATAAAGTATGGGCCGTAGGCCTTAAGCCACTGTCCCGCCAGCTCAAGGTTTCCCCGCAGAACAATATAGCGGATGGCGTTTCCTCTTTCCTCCGCCGTAAGCGTTTTCGCATCGATCTGCTGCAAATATTGATCCAGCGTCTCCGCCTCATCCGCCTCATAATAGAACTGCAGAAGCTTTAAAATCAGCTCCCGCCTGATTTTAAAGTCCACCTGATCGGAATCGGCCAGACGGCGGGCCCTGGCGGCGCTTTCCGCACAGTTTATGCCTCCCTCCCGCTCCCCGCCGCAAAGGTACAGATCCAGCTCCGGATTACAGAAGGAAAAGGAAGACAGCAGCCTTAAATATTTTCCGGGGATCATCAGCTTTTCTATGGTATATTCCACGTTCTTTAAGAATCTGTTGTTCCAGGCGTCCTCAAAGACAATGGTATAATTACTGCCGTACAGCGAAACCCATACCTTCCCGTCGGTTATCTGGTATTCCGCGGGATACAGATTTCCCGGCTGATACACATACACCTTGCGCAGACGCTCATCACTGACTCTGATCAGGTGAGCAAACAGCAGCCTTGAAAGCGGCCCGCTGGTCTGCTCCGTTATCATTTCCGGCTTCAACAGCCGATTATACAGCCCTGCCAGATGCCTGTTGATATGGCATTTAGCAAGCTGCTCCATGCAGAAACGCTCCATACGCACGCCGTAGCTTTCACGAATGTCCTTAAATCTGTCCTCGTTCTACAGGATATAATGATAAAGATAAGCTGCCCTTTCATAATCAAGGCTGTTCTGATAGGAAAAATACATGAGCACCACCTTGGGGATTTCCCGAGGTACATCCAGATCCAGAGTCATCATGTAATATTCATACAGATTGGTAATCCGCAGATTATTTTCCACGCCCAGCCTGTACCAGTCAAAATATTTGACCTCCGTCTTTCCTCCCTTGATCAGGAGCGTACAGATCTGCTGCAGGATACGGACATCGCTTTTCCTCTCATACAGCTTTTGCAGAGTCCGGTACAGCACCGCCGAATACTCCCTGACCTTGTCCACCAGGTAAAGCAGCTGCCCCACCACTTCCGTTTTCAGCAGCTCTTTCTTCGCCCCATACCAGACCACCTGCAGCTCAAAGGACCCCAGTCTCCGAAGCAGCGCCGGATTACTGTTTAACAGCGCCACCGCCTCTATATAAAGGATGGGACTGCTGCAGCCTGCCGTATACTGCTTTTCCAGAAACACCCATCTTCCTGTAACCGATTTATGATACTCTTCCGACAAATACAAAAGCAGCCATGCCACCCGCCAGTTGGCATTGTCCTCCCGATAAATATGCTCAACCTCCGTGGTTATCCTGTCCACATATTTCTGATCCCTGTGAATCAAGGTGCTCAGATACAGGTAATAGGCCCGCAGGGTGTCGTCTCCGTACCCCTTCTCCAGCAGCTCCGCCACATGATCCAGAATCCAGCCTGCCTCATTAAAACGCTCCTCCGTAATCAGCGTCTGCGCCTGAAACAGCCTTGCGGACACATCATTCTCATTCATGGCCGCCAGCTTTTCCACCAGCTTCTCCGTCTCCTTCAGCCAGGTATTGGTGCTGATCTTTTTCACCCGAAAAGCCTGGTAAAACTCCATCAGCTGTACGGTACAGCGCTTTCTGGTCACCTCCTGAGGATTGCGGGGAGAACCGTCTCCAATCCGGACCGTCACCGGAACCGTCAGGGAGGTAAAAGAATTATAAAGAAACACCTGCCCGTAATTTTTTCCTTCCCTGCAGAGGCTTCCGTCTATAAATACAGGGAGTACGCAGCGATTGCCAAGAAAATCATCATCGGTAAGCACTTCCTTCTCCGTGAACAGAAAGTCACCGCTGCACTCCACAAAAAGCCGGGTATAACCCCAGCCGTTGCGCACAATGGTAAGCTCCCGCTCAGACACGGAATAAACGCCCGAATTTCTGACCGTATCCAGCGTAAGCTCCGCCTCCTGAACCAAAAATTCCACCTTTTGCTTTTTGTTTACCCGGATCAGGAATTCCTCCATATTCTGCTCCGAGCCCTCATATGCGGACAGAGCGCGGTAATCCTCCGAAAATTGGGCGTCCCCGCCTGAAAAAATATGATAAAAGCCGGGAGAATAAAAAAGCTTTACTGCCTCCTGCCAATTACTTTTGGCAAGATTGGCAAAGTGAAACAGATTTCTCACCGTTCCCACGGAGGATTCCAGCAGCACATGCTCCACTGAAACTACAAAGGGAAGATAATATTCCCCCCTGTTGCTGATCACATAAAAATTTCCCTTTACCACATCTCCTGCTTCCAGATTTTCCCCATGGAAGCAAAACAATATTTCCTCGTCGCAGCCCACAAATTCCCTTGTGAGACATTCCATCCGCAGATCGGAGGACAGCACTCTGCCGTTGGTAAACTGCCCCTGATCCCCGTAAATGCGGAAAGAGCTTTCAAATCTCTCCCCTTCATGCAGGGAGATCTCTATTTTTGTGCAGGAAAAATCAAGCGAACCGTTCTCATAGTCAAAATTTTCCTCTGCGATCTGGTTGATAATCTCCTGCATTTGTAGCCACCTGCTTCTTTTCGTTTCTGCGCAAAAAAATCCCTGCATTTAATTAATTATACCAAATAATCAAACGCAGGGCAATTTTTTTTCATTCAACTACGCATTGTCAAGTAATGGTTCAGCTTTGCAGCAAGTCACGCCGCGGCGGACTGTTTCTTCACGATTCCCTTAAGGCAGAAGGCCGCCGCGATCCCACCCAGAATCATGGTCACAATCAAAACCGGCATTGCCAGGTTTTCCGGAAACAAGCTGTACACGGGATTCACCAAGACGCTGGAAGCGTTCATCGCCGCATGGAACAGCATACAGATCCAGATATTTTGAAACTGTCTATACACCAGTCCCAGGGCCAGGCCAAGCGCAAAAGCATATGCACCCTGTACCAGATTACCGTGGAGAATTCCGAAGGCCAGCGCCTGTACCACGTTTGCCACCCAGAAATTAGGGCTGATCTTTCCTGCCAGACGATAGACCACGCCCCGGCATGCCAGCTCTTCGCTTAAAGGCGCCATCAGCACTGTGGCAATCAGGGAAAGGGCCGTAAACTCTGTAATTCCCGCCGACTCCATCAGTTCATTATAGCTATCCAAAGCACCGGGCACAAGAATTTCTACCATAGTCAGCAGGCCGCTGACAGCAAATTGGAACGCCACACCTAAAAGGACCACCAGCAGTATCTTAACGGCACCGGGCTTTTCCGCACTCTCCGGCCTTTTCTTCTTCCCCCAGGCAAAATAATACCAGAGACCAAATACCAGAAGCGTTGCCAGCTGGCACAGGATCAGGATGGGCACAATATTTTCCATGTACTGCTCCGTCACCCCAATGATCAGCGAATCGGCTTTCATTTCCACCGGTGTGCTCAGCATCTCCTTCACTGACAGCACCAGCTTGACCAACATACAACAGCCAAGCGGAATGCCAAAGTACAGTGCAATCGGCAGCATGGAGACCAGAAACCATCCTATTTTTTTCATGAAGTTTTTCATTGATAACCCCCTCATAAATGTTATTTTCAGCCATACCTTACATAAAACGAATGGGCTATAAGTAAATAAA
>CAZAMX010000235.1:0-4470 GCA_964486095.1 uncultured Acetatifactor sp.
CAGAATTCAAGGTATGTTCCATAAGGATTTATGAAATGCCACAGTTTATTTTCTACGCTATTGGATATGCCATGGAACGTGTCCTGTCCATGAGCCGTTCCGGTGTCAGCGGCTTCCTGGCGCCGAAAGTCCGGTCACAGCAGATAACCCTGTTTGAATACTTTAAAATAGCCGATTGTGGAACATGAGGATTTAAAAAATGGGGAAACTCAAATTCGTGACATCTATTGACTTTACTCCTGATAATCGTTATAATACTTATTGCTTGTCAGAGGACTTGAAATCAAAAAAGATTGTTGAAGTGGGATAAGCCCCTTTGGGCTTTATCCCATTTTTGTGTTAGAGATGGGGTAATGCTGAAAAGGCTTTACCCCACTTCCATTATGGAGGTAACTGTATGAACACGAGGACGAAATCTTTGTTTGGTTACATCTTCCCGGCATTAGGCAGTTTGTTTGTAACCTACCTGTACAATGTCGTTGATGGTATTTTTGTCGGTCAAGGCGTTGGTGCGGCTGCTTTGGGTGCAGTCAATATTGGTGTGCCGTTTATAATCTTTGTCATTGCTATTGCAGCCATGTTTCCAATGGGCGGCGCAACAGTCGTTGCAATCCGTATGGGACGTGGAGATAAAGAGGGTGCAAATCACGCTTTTATGACAGCACTTTCTATGACCATTGCTATGTCCGTACTACTCATGATTGTCGGCATGGTATTTGCTCAACAGATTGTTGATTTCAGCGGAGCGAGTAAGTTAAGTGTCCAAATGCGTGAAATGTCCAGGCAGTATTTATTTTTCTATTCCGCTTTTTCCATTCCGGCGCTCCTGAGTACCAGCCTTTCCGTATTTGTTAGGAATGATGGTTCTCCTGCATTGGCTTTTGTCGGTATGTGTACTGGGGCAGTAGCAAACGTTTTTATAGACTGGCTTTTTATTTTCCCCTTGCATATGGGTGTTGTCGGGGCGGCCGTTGCGTCCGGTTTGGGGCAGATTTGCTCTGTCCTTGTTCTGCTCACGCATTTCCTGCGGAAAAAAGGCAATTTGCGAATTAAGTCTTTTAGGATTGATTTTTCGCTTATTAAAAAAATCAGCAAGCGAGGTGTGCCGGAAGCTGTCACGCAGCTTACCACGCCCGTTACGGCACTTTGCTATAACCTCATGCTGGCAAGCCTGATTGGGGACGTCGGCGTTTCCACATTCGGCGTACTGAGTTTTATCTATTCGCTTGCCAATGCGATTTTGTCTGGCGTAGCACAAGGCTTGCAGCCACTATGGGGACAATGCTACGGAAAGAAAGACACCGAGAAAATGAATTGGTATTTCCGCAGTGGCATTATGATCAATACAATCCTGTCCATCGTCATTTACGGTGTTCTGTTTTTCTTCGATGCGCCGGTGATCCACATTTTCAACAAAGAACCGGAATTGGTACAGACAGCCACGGCAGCCTTGCCGCTGTTCGCTTTGTCCTTTGTGCCGATGGCGTATAATTTGATTTTTACCGCTTTTCTGTTCTCCACCAAGAGAACAGGTGCGTCCAATGTCATTGCCATCAGCCGTGGCATTGTATTGAAAGCTCTGGCAATATTCTTAATACCGTTGATCGCCGGAACGGATGCAATTTGGATTGCCCCCTTTGTTGCTGAGATCATTACACTAATCATCGCCATTGTTCTCAAGAAAACAAGTAAATTAGTGTATCAATAATGAATTTTTATATAGCAAATCCAGCCGTGCTGCCTCATTACGCTGGATATACCCGAGCCTGTTCTAAAATGGACGGTCCTATCAATGTGGAAATGCAGGAGCACATCGTTCAAAAGCTGGTTGAAAGCCTGTTTAAGTTCCGGTTTGATTATAGTATTTAGCAAGCAGCAAACTACTGTTGTTCATGAAATTATAAAATGCGATAAGGAGAATACCATGAAATTAAATATTGAGCATATTACTGAAAAAAGCACGTTTTGGAATAGCGTAAATATCCTTGCAAAAGAAGCCTTTCCACCGGAAGAATATCTTGCGCCGTCTGAACTGGTCAAAATGGCACAGGCAGATAACTTTGACTTTCTTGCTTTGCTGGACGGAAATACATTTGTTGGCTTTATGGTCGTTCAGACTTACGAAGATATGGCATATCTTTTTTTCTTGCGATTGATTCAGAGAGTCGGAGTAAGGGGTATGGTAGCAGAGCCATTGAAACTCTGAAAGCAGTATACCCCGATAAGACACATACCGTAGATTTTGAGATGATAGATGAAACCGCACCTAATTATGAACAACGTAAAAGAAGGCGCAGTTTCTATCTTCGCAACGGATATAATGAAACAGGATTGTTTCTGTCTTATCTGGGCGTTGACTATGAGGTTTTCTGTATGGGAAACTTTTTTAACTGCGACACTTTTAAAGCCATGATGAAAACAATTCAAGTCGAGGGTTTTAATCCACGATATTTTTGCAAATAACTTAACTGAATTCCGCCGCTCATCACAGCGGCACACAAGCAGTAAGTCTAAAAAGATTTGCTGCTTTTTCGCGCCCATTTTCAAAAAAGTTTCCGTACTCTTTGGTAAAAATGCCTGTTCCGTTGTAGTAGGGAACGGGGAGATTTACGAAAAATGCCGCCATATCTTTGCTAAAAGAAATTACTTCTACCGTTTTAGTAATGAACCGCGGGGCAGAATAAAAAATTTGATTCGCTCTATCTGCGAAAGCGGAGAAAGCCGTGAAACAGAAACACGGCAGTTTTTAGCGCCCGCCTTTTTGCGGCTTACACCGCTAAAAAATCCACCCATGAAAGCATTAGTATGTACCCACCCGGACGGGCATAACCACAGCGGAAATATCCATGTGCATATCGTAATCAATTCTTTGCGGATTGCGGAACTTTCGGCTGTCTTCAAGCAGCTGTATGAGGACAGCGTGACCGGGCGCATATCAGACGAGCGTTTTGCGGAACTTTCGGCAGGCTACGAAGCCGCGCAAAAGGAACTGAAAGAGCGTGCCGCCGCTTTACAAGGCGAGCTTTCCTTTTAGTTTTCTTTCTGTTCAATATTGAGTAATCCATATGCTTAATCATGGTTGCACTCAGGATCAGATTACAGCCAAAGTTCCTCCTAAGTATAAAATTTCTCATCTTTGATCATCATAAAAACTTCCTGCGGCTGACTCCTTAACGCCTCTGTTGTCTTCTATCAGTTCGCCATAAACACCTATGCTGTTTTAAATCTATCATAGACACATTTCCCGCAATTTTCTTATGTTAATCAAAGCATCAGGTATCATATCCCACAACACAAATATTCACCGAATAATCTATATTTTTTACTACACAGCGAAACAACTGCCCCTATGGAACGGTGCTTTCATCAATCTATTGTATATACCTTACTCTGTCAGTTCTTTGATTTTAACTTCTTTTTCTTTGTGATCAGGTTTATGTCTGCCGGTTGTTGTTACTTTGCAGATTTCCTCAAAATTATCCTATTTTCTTTTCGCGTTCAATGATCTGCCGTTCCAACTCTTTCTTCTTTCCGGCTCTTTATTTTCCGCTTGCTATCCTTCCGGATCAGAGTTAAAATACGACGCCGTATTCCCTTATTTCAAAATCATGGCCGCAGGCTTCCAGCGCGCCCGCAGCGCGTCCCTGTCCTCCCTGCCATCATCACAGACCACTATCTTCATCGTTTTTCCTCAATTCTATATTCTTTTCCACCAAAAATTGTATCGGATTATGGGGTTTCCTATCAAACGCCATTGCACGAAACTCCCATTTATTGCACCAAACGACTATAATGTCCTGCCTGCATATTCTGCCATCTCACCTTGACTATGGAAACGGCAGACCGCCGCATATGGCTTTACCCCATATGTGCCGGTTGTCTTTCGTACATTCTGTCATCCCAGAGATTTCAAACTCCTGCGGTATTCCGCCATTTCCTCCTCACTTACTGTATCCAAGATATGCTGCAGCTCGCTGACCACGAAATCCCGCTCCTTCGGCAGATAGGCAGTGACCGGATAAAAGTTTGAACTGGAGTTGGCAAAAAGGTGTGTCCGTATCTGCAGGTTCTGAATGAATACCTGTAACTCCTGCAGACGCTCCTTCTCCCCGGCAGGAGTAAATTCCCCTTCCTGCTCCATGCGGTACAGCTCCGTGTCCGGGAACAGCGTGAGCGAATCCACCGAGATAAAATAAGGGTTTAGCTGGCTGAACAGCTTTGCGCTGTTCACCGCATTCCAGTATCCCCTGCCCTTCCCCGCAAGCCCGGTCATGTAGACAAAATAGTATTCAATCCCCGCTTCGTCCAGCTTCCGGCACTGTTCTAAAATATCAGCCGCCGTATATCCCTTGCCCGCCAGCGCAAGCGTGCCGTCATCCCCGCTCTCCGTCCCGATGCTCAGTCCGTTTATCCCCATCGCCCGGAGCTTCTTAAGCTGCCACACTTCCTTGTTCCTGATATCCCTGATGC